>CAZJBO010000266.1:0-4362 GCA_964544075.1 uncultured Anaerolineae bacterium | reverse complement strand
CGTTGATCTCTTTCTCCCAGGCTCGACGCAGCCGAGCGCTCACCGAGACGCTGAGATTGTTTTGCAGAATGCCGATGTTGCCTTGTTTAATGAGCAGCTTGCGGATGAGGGCGGTGTTTTCTTCGCCGAATCCCTCGCCCAACGCATCAAAGATTTGCTCGGCGCCCGCGCCACCGAGTCTCTGCACAGCCTTGCGCTCGCCGGTCGAGACGCCGGTCTCTACGCCGAGCACCTCTCTAAAGCGCTCCTTCTCCTCGTTGAGGCCCTGGCCGATAAGCATAGCAATCATCATGCCGCCGCTTAGCCCCATCCCGATGGCGATGAGCAACAGCCACACACCTTGCAATGCATCGATGTTGACGATGTTGTTGTAGACCACATGTAAACCGATCGCCACGCCGATGCCGGCAACCGGGAGGGCCATCTTACGCCTATCGGTGACGCGGCGCAGCCTCCCCAAGGCGATGCCTACCAGGGCAGAGGCGGCGGCGTGCATTAATGAGGCCGAGAGCACACGGCTCAGCGCACCGATTAACACGGCGTCACCGGCACCGGGCAGGTAGAGAAGCATGTTCTCGGACATAGCAAAGCCAAGCCCAACGGCAAAGCCATACACCGCGCCATCGATGAAATAGCGAAAGCTGGGGAGATTGATGAGAGCGACAAGCACAAGTGATTTGCAAACTTCTTCAATGATGGGCGCGCCGAAGTTGCTAAGCGTGTCAAAGCCGATCTCTTTGACCACGGCATTGTTGACAAGATATGCCAGGCTAAATGCGCCGATCGCACCCCATAAAGCCGAGATACCGATATTCCTAAAACTACCGGTCTCGTAGACGTCGAATTTCCAGACGAGCCAAACTGCCAATGACGGGACAAGAAGCGCAATACCATAAGAGAGAATGGTGATAGGAGTCATGCCAAATCTCACCGGTTACAGAACGTCTGCCTTACATTATCGGTGAATAGCCGGTTCAATGCAATGCGCACTGCCGGAGTAGAGGGCGCTACGCGCCAAGCGGCGCGGTCACCAATGCGGGGTGTGGCACGGTCGCAGCTCTGCGCGGGCGGAGGAGGGAGGCCAGGTGCACAGATACAGGCTTGCGCTGCCAATAGGGCTGTGCGCCGCTCTCGGCACGGTCGAGAGTCAGCCAGAACGCCCCATGTCTATGATCGCCGGCTGTGAGGTGATGCATAAGCGTTGGGTT
Source organism: uncultured Anaerolineae bacterium (assembly GCA_964544075.1). Lineage (GTDB taxonomy): Bacteria > Chloroflexota > Anaerolineae > Aggregatilineales > JAFGMM01 > JAFGMM01. The sequence goes on along the minus strand of CAZJBO010000266.1, from coordinate 3,154 downwards.
GGTAATCTTCACATCAAAAACTTCGTGGAGGTAAAAAGTTCCGGAGACGCGCGCGCCGGGGCGGTCGGTGGCCTGACGGTTTTCAAAGGTATACAAGAGCCGGATTTGGACATCCCGGCGCCTCAGATAAGGCAGAATACGCTGCTCATCCACCAGCTCTTCGCGCATCTCGCGGAAGGGGTCAAGCTCACGCCCCACACCACGATGGAACCAAGCGCGGAGCATGGCAAGGCGTTGTTCGGCGCCTGCCTTATCGATGTAGAAGCGAAGGTCCTTAGTATCGGGGTTTTCAAGCTCGGCGTTGAGGTGACGTATGATGGCGGGGTCTGTGTAGGTGATCGCACCTGCCACGGGCGTAGCGGCGTAGATACCCTTGCGCGCGCGGGCCGCATTGAGCAAAAACAAGAAGCGCCCTTTATGCTCTATACGACAAAAAGACCCGCAGCTAACCCGCAGCTTCGCCATGAACAAACTCCTTCCATAATGTGGGGTATTATATAGGAAAAACGGCGAAACGCTAACCGCGCGGTGCTCAAATTTTACGCCGGCGCATGAGAAAGGTATACTCTTGGGGCGGTCAAGGCCGTGTGTTATGAGCGCGGGAAGCATATTTAGCCCAAACCAGAAGGAAACCATGTCGCCAACTGAACTCACCCTCACCGAAGCGCGGGCGCGTCTGCGTGCCGGCGATATCTCATCTGTTGCATTGACACGCGCGTGTCTGGACCGCATCAACGCCCTGGAAAGCCGCGTGAAAGCCTACTTGACCCTCACGCCAGACCGCGCATTAGAGATGGCCGAGGCCGCCGACCGCAAACGCGCCGCCGGTGAAGATGGCGCACTCCTGGGCGTGCCGCTGGCGATCAAAGACGTGCTGACCCTCAAAGGCGCGCCCACCACCTGTGGCTCACACATCCTCAAAGGCTTTATCCCACCCTATACCGCCACAGCAGTGCAGCGCCTTATTGATGCCGGTGCGGTGATCTTGGGCAAGACCAATACCGACGAGTTCGCCATGGGGTCATCCACCGAGAACTCGGCCTACTTCACCACACACAACCCCTGGGACCTCGACCGAGTGCCGGGTGGGTCGAGCGGCGGCAGCGCAGCGGCGGTGGCGGCAGGGATGGGCTTTGGCGCGCTGGGCAGCGATACCGGCGGCAGCGTGCGTCAGCCGGGCGCGCTGTGCGGGGTGGTGGCGCTCAAACCCTCGTATGGGCGGGTGAGCCGGTATGGTCTGGTGGCATATGCATCATCGCTCGACCAGATAGGGCCATTCGGTCGCACGGTGGCGGACGTCGCAACGATGCTAGGCGTGATTGCGGGCTGGGACGCGCGCGACTCGACTTCAATGAAGACCCCCGTGCCGGACTATAGCGCAGCGCTGACAGGTGATTTGAAGGGCCTTAGGGTGGGGGTGCCGGGGGAATATTTTATCGACGGGATTCAGCCGGCGGTTAGGCAAGCCGTGCGCGCAGGTATCGATCAGCTGGCCGCACTCGGCGCGGAGATCATCGAGATAAGCCTGCCTCACACCGAGTATGCTCTACCGGTGTACTATATCATCGCGCCAGCCGAGGCGAGCGCCAATCTCGCGCGCTTTGACGGCGTACGCTATGGCCCGCGCGAGGCAAGGGGCGAGATGTGGGCAACCTACAAAGCATCGCGGGGCATAGGCTTTGGGCCAGAGGTAAAACGACGCATCATGCTGGGCACCTACTCGCTCTCCGCCGGATACTATGATGCATATTACACAAAGGCCCAGAAGGTCCGCACCCTAATCAAACGCGACTTCGAGAAGGCTTGGGAGCAGGTAGATGTAGCGGTCGGCCCTACCACACCAACCACTGCGTTCAAGATCGGCGAGAAGGCAGACGATCCCTTACAAATGTATCTGAGTGACGTGTTCACGCTCGCGGCAAACCTGGCAGGCATCACAGGCCTAAGCCTGCCCTGTGGCTTTGATGCGCAAGGCTTGCCCATCGGGATGCAGATAATGGGGCCGGCATTTGACGAAGCAACGGTGCTGCGGGTGGGTCATGCTTACGAGCAGGCCACGGACTGGCATAAGCGAAGGCCGATGCGAGAGGATTAATGCGGGGCATCTTGCCGGTTAAGGCATAAGGGCGCAGCAGTGCTGCGCCCTTACCGTGTGTGCTACTTCTCGGTCGAGAAGGCAAAGCCCTTGAGGAACTGCCGCTGGAGCAGGATGAATACGAACAGCGGCGGCAATGTCGCCACCACCGCGCCCGCCATTACCAGCCCCCAGTGCGTGGCGTCTTGCCCTTCGATCATCGACCCCAAGCCAACCTGCACCACCTGTCGGCTTTTCTCGTTAATCACGATGAGCGGCCAGAGGTACTGGTTCCACATATAGACAAATTGGATAACGGTCAATGCGCCTATGGTGTTCCACGAAAGCGGGATGAGCACGCGCAGCAGAAACGCTACCGGGCTTGCGCCATCGATGCGTGCGGCGTCGGCCAGCTCTGCCGGCACGTTGGAAAAGTGCTGCCGGAAGAGGAAGACGCCGGTTGCGCTGGCGAGGAAGGGCGTGATGAGCGCCAGGTAGGTATTGCCCCATTCAAGGTCGGAGATGATGTGGAAGAGGGCGACGATCAAGATATGTGTGGGCATCATCAGCGTAAGCAACACGAACCAGAAGATCGGGCCTTTGAACGGGAAGTCGAAATAGACAAAGGCCATGCCCGCCATAAGCGATAGGATGGTCTTCCCCAGCGTCACCGCCAGCGCCACGAAGGTGCTGTTGACCATAAACTTACCCAGCTGGAAGTGGTTTAAGGCCATATCGAGGTTTCTCGACAACGAGGTGCCCGACGTGAGCTTAGGTGGGTATTGGGCAAGCTCGCCGAGAGATTGGGTAGAAGCGAGCATGGCATAGAACAACGGGAAGCCAACGATCAGACAGGAAAGGATCAGGCCCAGATGAATGCGCCATTTTGTTGTTCTATTGGTCATCTGCGCTATGCTCCATAGTGTACCTGGCGGTTGCCAAGACGGAATTGGAAGACCGTGACACCGATCACAATGACGAACAGCATAACGGCCTGTGCCGCAGCCGGCCCTTGTTTGAAGTTCTCGAAGGCGTCTCGCCACATGCGGTATACCAACACTTCGGTAGATTTGACCGGGC
>CAZJBO010000265.1:0-4375 GCA_964544075.1 uncultured Anaerolineae bacterium | reverse complement strand
CTTCATGTGGAGTTGGGAATCCTTCGTCTGGCCGCTCATTGTAATCAACAGCCAAGAAATGTTCACACTCCCGTTGGGTTTGGCCATCTTTCAGGGCCAATACTCAACCGACTATGCCGCCGTGAACGCCGGGGCATTGATTACGGTCATCCCGATACTGACAATCTTCTTGATCTTACAGCGGCATTTCATTGAAGGCATTGCTATGAGCGGTCTGAAGGCCTAAAAACGCTTTGAGGTAAGTCTCGTGGGGGAAGGCGGAGAAGGCGGCGCAATCTGTGCTGCACACCGCCCCTCCCCCCGCGTATTCCCGGAAAAGCCGATGTTTACCACCACCTTAACCAACGCAGAAAATCCAATACCCAGATAAAAAGAGAGGGCTATCTATGCGAGGCTTCTTCTTTCAACAAGACAATACCCTTGTCTGGAAATACGACAAACAGGTCCTACACATCGAACCCTGGGGGCATGACAGCCTGCGGATACGCGCTGCCCAAAGCGCCGCGATATTGGACGATCTGCCCGGCGCGCTGCTGACCCCGCCGAATGCCGAAGCAACCATCAGCATCAAAGAGACCGGTGCGTCTATCCAAAACGGCAACATCACAGCAGAAGTATCGGACAAAGGGCACATCCGCTTCCTCCGGACAGATACCAACACAGAGTTGCTGGCCGAGAATCCCTCCGACCTAAACTGGCTTTCTAATCGTCGTTTCAAGTCGGTTGCAGGCGGCCTCTTCCGCACCGAAGTGCGCTTCAAAGCATACCCCGACGAGCGTATCTATGGCTTAGGCCAACATCAGCACGGCTTGCTGGACCAGAAGGGGAGCGTAATCGACTTGGTGCAGAAAAACACCGAGGTTAGCATCCCGTTCCTGCTGTCAAGCCGGGACTATGGGTTTTTGTGGAACAATCCAGGGGTAGGCCGGGTCGAGCTGGGCACCAACGGCACGCGCTGGATCGCGGACGCTACCCAACAGATAGATTATTGGATCACGCTGGGGGATACCCCGGCGGTCATAATGAAACATTATGTAGATGTCACCGGGCACGCACCGCTCCTGCCCGAATGGGCTGCCGGCTTCTGGCAATGCAAACTGCGCTACCACTCGCAAGAGGTTCTGCTTGAGGTGGCGCGTGAGCATAAGCGCCGTGGGTTGCCCATGTCGGTGATCGTGGCCGATTTCTTCCACTGGACACATCAGGGTGAATGGCAGTTCGACCCCGAATGCTGGCCCGACCCCGCCGCTATGGTGCGCGAGCTGGACGAGATGGGCATCAAGCTCATGGTCTCGGTGTGGCCCAGCGTTAACCCGGTGAGTGTCAATTATAAAGAGATGCAACAGCGCGGCTTGCTGGTCGGCAACGAACGCGGCGTAGCCGGGCAGTTTGTCTTTGTCGATACCAACCCCAAGGGGCCAACCGTCGTCACCTACTACGATGCGACCAACCCCGAAGCCCGACAATATATCTGGGAACGCATCCGCGCCGGCTACTATCAACACGGGATCAAGATTTGGTGGCTCGACGCATGTGAGCCGGAGATATATCCCTACCACCCGGAGAACCTGCGTTTCCACCTCGGCAACGGTCAGGCAGTCGCCAACGTCTACCCCCTCATGCACGCGCGCGCCTTCTATGAAGGGATGCGCGCCGAAAACGAAGACGCGATCGTGCTCCTCTGCCGTTCGGCATGGGCGGGGAGCCAGCGCTATGGTGTGGTGCTATGGTCGGGTGATATCCCCTCCACATTCGAATCGCTGCGCACCCAGGTGCGGGCCGGGCTGAATGCCGGGTTGAGCGGTATCCCCTGGTGGACTACCGATATTGGGGGCTTTCACGGCGGCAATCCCGCAGACCCACACTTCCAAGAGCTGATCGTGCGCTGGTTCCAATATGGCGTTTTCTGCCCCATCTTCCGGCTGCATGGCTTCCGGCAGCCCGAATCGCAAGTTAGTGCGTTGGCGGTGGGCGCGCCGAACGAAGTATGGTCATTTGGGGATAAGGCCTACAGCATCATCAAGGAGCTTCTGTTCCTCCGCGAGCGGTTGCGGCCCTACATCATGAAACAAATGCAGGTCGCACATCTCAGCGGCACACCCCCTATGCGGCCCCTCGCGTTCGACTTCCCAGAGGATGCGGAAGCGATCCATATAGACGATCAGTTCCTCTTTGGCCCCGACCTGTTGGTCGCGCCGGTGCTATACACAGGGGCGACCAGCCGCACCGTCTATCTGCCAAGTGGGGTCAACTGGGTTGACGCCTGGACGGATGAGGTGCACACAGGAGGGCAGCAGATCACAGCTGACGCGCCGCTAGAACGCATCCCGCTGTATGTGCGCGAAGGCGTGAGCCTGCCCATCCGCTAATGTCTGCCGTGCGCGGCAGATTTATTGAGGTAGAGGTTATCTCATGGTCTCGAATATGTTGAAATGGTCATCGCCTCCACCCAAAGGCTGCCCTTTCACATACTCTAGGGCAATCATTGGGCTTGCCTTCACCGGACGGCACAAGGAATACACCGGAGCCGATACCTGGTATCCCTGTTGGGCCGAAGACGACGCGATGTATACCCCCTGGACCGACGGCAATTTCGACGGCCCGCTGTGCGATATACGGGAGATGGATTGTTCATCGGATAGCCGTCACCCGGCAAACAAGGACCACGCCGGGTTGTCCGGCACCGGACACGCGCGCATTCTAGGCAGCGATCCGATGCACCTTGCGCTCGAAAACCTGGGCATACACTATGCTTCGCCCGCCCCGTATAAAGGGCGTTACCCTTGCGGCAGCTTGGTGCATGATGGCGTCTGGTATTACGGCACATACTGCCTGGACGAGACGGAACGCGGTTTGAACTGGGATGTCTTGGGACCGTTCGTGGGCTTCCGAATCTCGAAGGATTTAGGCAAAAGCTGGGAAGACTGCCCTCACACACCCGTCAAGCCGCTCTTTGGCGAGTCTGGCAAGGATGGAGGCAAGGTCAAGATCGGCGCGCCACACTTCGTGGATTTCGGCAGGGCGATGCGGTATTCGCCCGACGGCAAAGCATACCTGGTGGCACATGGTGCCACACGGCCCGATGCAGAGGCCGCGTGGATTGCCGGGGATCAAGCCTTCCTGCTGCGGGTGTCGCCCACGCCGGAGACGATGAACAGCGCGGATGCCTACGAATTCTTCGCGGGGCATGATGCACACGGCGCTGCCATCTGGACCCGCGATCTCGCCGCCATGCGCCCCCTCATCGAATGGGAGGGGCACGTCGGCCATGCCACCATGACTTATAACGCGCCGCTGAAGAAGTATCTATTGTGTATCACCGACGGCTGGCCCACCAACCGGACAATGAACACATACATATTGGAGTCTGATACCATCACCGGCCCCTGGGGGCTGGTAACGTTCATGGCGAGCTTTGGGCCACAAGCATACTTTGTTAACATTCCCTCCCGCTTCATCGATGACGCCGGACGCACGATGTGGCTTTGCTATTCCGCCAACTTCTCTAAGCCACCTGACCCTGAACTTGCCGACCGATGGGACCCCAGCCCTGCCGGGAGCTGCTATGCGCTCTGTCTGCAAGAGGTTAGCCTCGATGTCTTGGCGCCCCCAGACCGGGACGCACCCCACCGACAGTATCGCTCTTGGCCGAACCTGCACGAAGGCAGCTCTTCACCGAGGGGGACAAAGGGGAACGTGCGCCGGATGTGGCACGCGGCGACGGAGGATGAGGGGCAGCGGAGAGGCCGTATAAGCACGTCGTATATATTCTAAACAGAGAGGAAGCGCTCCGTGTCGTCAAATAGCTTGATTAAGCCAACGCCCCAACAAGTGAGATGGGCCGAATGTGAGATAGGCGCCCTGATCCACTTGGACATTCAGGTGTTCGAACCCACATACAATGCACGCCAAACACCAGACTATCAGCCCGCACCGTCGGTATTCGCCCCCGACGCCCTAGACACCGATCAATGGGTGGAGGCGGCGCAGCGTGCCGGTGCGCGATATGTCATCCTGACCGCCAAACATAGCACAGGCTTTTGTCTCTGGCCCACCGAGGCCCACGCCTATTCAGTTGCGCAGAGTCCGTACCGGGGCGATATTGTCGGCGAATTCATCCGATCTTGCCACAAGTACGGCGTGGCGCCGGGGCTGTACTACAGCCTGGGGCAAAACATGTATTGTGGGGTGGACCGGCACATGGGGGGCTTCCCGGCGGTAGGGTCGTCAGAACTGGAGGCCTACAACATCATCGTCGAGCAGCAGTTGCGCGAGTTGTGGGGCAACTATGGCGAGCTGTTCGAGATTTGGTTCGATGGCGGCGGATACCCCGGAGGCCCCGACATTGCCGGGCTGCTCCAACAATATCAACCTA
>CAZJBO010000264.1:0-4376 GCA_964544075.1 uncultured Anaerolineae bacterium | reverse complement strand
TGGCGGCCCTGGTGCTCGACCTGATCGTGCGCTTCCATGTGCGCGATCTCCCCGGCACGCTGTTGGCAACCGGCACCTTCGGCATCATCTACGGCGTAGTGGTCAACCCCACCGGTGGGAATGATCTGCTTAAAATAATGATATTGCGACCCCTGGGTTGGTTCTCGCTGGTAAGCGGGGGCGTGGGCTTTGCCTTGATGGTGGTGATGTGGCGTGGCGCGGCTTTCTCCACGTGGCGCGCTGTTGCTGCCGGAGGGTTGGGCTTGCTCTGGGGCGTGTGGATACACTGGTTCCCCGCGCAGCTGGAAGGCGGCAGACCGCTTGTGTTGGTGTCCGCACTGATGGCCGGTGCGGTGACATTGACGGTCATCGGCGCAACTACATACTTGACCCGGCGGCAGACCGGACGCATTTATACCGAAGCATATATGTGCTTTGTCCATTGGGAGTGGGCGGTGTTCGGCGGCGGTATGGCGATGGTGTTTAGCGACAACCTTATGAGAGGCGCCATCTCGGCGTTGGGCGTGGTGAGTATGGTCGTGCTGGCAGGCTTCACAATCGGCGTGCTTTACTTCATGCGCAGCCAGCACCGCCGCTCGATGCTCCGCACGATCCTCCCACCCCGTCCCTTGCATCTGCAACACTACGCAGCGTTGGCCGGCATCTTCTTGCTCGCGGCGGCGCTGGGATACAGCATCCCCGCGATAGGCGGAGAAGAAGAACCGGCACAGGCTACGGTAATCATCATGCTGCTATATCTATCCGGCTTTTTGTGGTTGCCAGCCACGTCAATCATCATGGCCGTGCGCGCCTTCGTCGATCTCTCGCGCATGGGCTTCTAACTACTTCTTGATTAGGGCTTTGCGCCGCCGACCGAAGGTCTGTGGGGCCTGAGGTCCCGGCGGGGCGCGGGGCGGAACCCCGCAGAAAGAGAAGAGAGCAAAGCAGTGAACGGATACAATCTTTAGGAGCATCTTTACATGTTACAAGCACGTCTGAACAAACTGCAAACCGCGCTTAAGGCCGGCGGCATCAAGGTAGCGGTGGCGCTGCCCGGCGCAAATTTACGTTACCTGACCAACATCCACTTCCACCCATCAGAGCGCCCGCTGTTGCTTTTCTTCCCCGCCGAGGGGCAGCCTGTGGCGGTTATCCCCGTGCTCGAACACGCCAAGCTCAGCGCCGCGATGCCTTACGACATCGAATGTTTCCCCTGGGATGACGCGACCGGCCCGGCGGCGGCTTTCCGCTCGGCGTTAGCGGCGCTCGGCATGGCGGAAGACGCGGTGCTCGGCGTCGAGCCGCTGGGGATGCGCTTCCAGGAAATACGCATGATAGAGGAGGCCGCACCCGGCATTACATTCACTTCCGCCGCTGCTGCATTCGCCGCCGTGCGACGCTGCAAGGATGCCGAAGCGCTCGCGCTGCTCCGTAAAGCGATCGCGATCAGCCAAGCCGCGCTCGCCAAGACGCTCAAGGCCGTCAAACCCGGCATGACCGAGCGCAGTATCGGCAAGATGCTGGAACTCGAAATCATCATCGCGGGCGGCGACGTGAGCTTCATCTTGGTGCAGGGCGGCGAAGGCGCAGCCCAACCCCACGGCGATATGAGCGACCGCGTGGTCAAGGCCGGGGATTGTCTGCTCATCGACTATGGTGCTGCGGTGGGCGGTTATTCGGCGGACATCACGCGCACCTTCGTTATGGGGGGCGTTGCACCGACACCGGACCTGCACAAAATCTATACGCTGGTGCAGGCCGCGAATGCTGCCGGTCGCGCAGCATGTGGGCCTGGGGTGGCGTCGCAAGACGTAGACCGCGCCGCGCGTAAGGTGATTGTGGACGGTGGGTATGGTGAATACTTCTTCCACCGCACCGGGCATGGCTTGGGCCTTGAGGTGCATGAGGAGCCGTACATCAACGAGGGCAACACCACGCCGCTTGCGGTGGGGGACGTGTTCACGGTCGAGCCGGGCATTTATGTACCGGGGCTGGGCGGGGTGCGCATTGAGGATGATTTGGTGATTACCGAAGACGGCGCGGAGTCTCTGACGACGTACTCGCGGGAGTGGACGACGGTAGGGCAGTAAGGCACACCATAAGCACCCGGCACATGCCGAACTGTATGAATGTATGCCGCGATACATTATGCCTCGCGGTGGGCTGTGTATATACTGAGGTAGATCGCTTCCTTGTTTTGGAGCACAGTAAGTATGCCAGACGCAAACCGGCACGATGCAGGCCGAGACCCCATCAATGGACACTCCGCGCGCCCCGACGCGGAGGCTACAGCGGACGGCGAGGCGCTTTTACGCTTTCGTCTCGAAGGGTTAAAGGGAGAAAGCGCACAAGTACGCATCGACTCGGCGCGCGCACTGCGTCGCCTCAAGGATAGGCACGCGGTGCCGCACCTGATCGCCGCGCTCGATGACCCTTATCCTGAGGTACGGTTCGCCGTCGCCGAAGCGCTCGGTTGGCTGCGCGACGCCCGCGCGGTAGAGAGCCTTGTAGCTGCGCTGCACGACTCTAACAACGCGGTGCGGCGGGTGGCTGCCGAGGCGCTCGGACAGATCAGTGACGTGCGCGCGGTGCCGGGCCTGATCCAAGCGGTGCGCGACCCTGCCATCGGTGTGCGTATATGTGCGATCCAAGCCCTGGGGCTGAGGATACGTAAGCAGGATGTGAGCGCGGTGCCCGCTTTGATCGAGGCGTCGCTGTATGACAGCGATGCCGAAGTGCGGCGGGTTGCCGCCCATGCGCTGGGCAAGATCGGTGACGTCCGTGCAATCCCGACCTTGATCCGCATCTTGGACCACGAGGAAGAAGAGCAAACCCGCAAGATGGCAGAGACTGCGCTGCGCGACCTGAGCGCACAGCCCTTAGGGAGCTTCGCCGTGTTAGCCGATTTGACCGCCGCGCTCTCGCATAAAACGGCGTTGGTGCGCCGGACGGCGGCGGTTGGGCTGGGCGTCTTGGGTGAGGCGCGCGCGCTGCCTCATCTATCGGCGCTGTTGTATGACCATGACCCGATGGTGCGGCGCGCAGCGATCGAAGCGCTGGGGCATATCGGCCAGCTGAGCGCGCTGCCCCATCTGATGGTGATGCTCTACGACCGCGATGTTGATGTGCGCATCGCGGCGACCGAGGCGCTGGGCAAGATCAAGAATGTGAAGGTAGTGCCGGGCCTTTTGGATGCGATCTATGACGAGAGCCGGCGTGTACGCCCGGTTGCGGCGCACGCATTGGGCGCGCTGGCGGCATGGCTGAAGAGAGATACCGTGCTGCGCGGACGCGCTGTGGCGGCACTGCTAACTGCGCTCTCTGACGAAGACTTCGGCGTGCGGCGTGCGGCGTGCGAGGCGCTGGGGCGGGTCGGCGTGTACTTAAAGGTGGACCGGCAAGACCGCACGCTCCGTGCGCTGGTTGTGCCGGCGATGTTGGGGTGCCTGGAGGATAGCAGCAATCTGGTGCGCTTGGCCGCGACCGAGGCGCTGGGTTTGGTGGGTGACGAAAGCGCGGTGCCCTCCCTGGCTGCGCAGCTCGCGAAGGCGGGCAAGATCAGAGTGGCGGCGTTCCGGCGGGTGGGCGATGTGGCGGCGGCGGCGCTGGAACGCATCGGCACAGAAGAAGCGCTGGCGGCGGCGGCGGCTTGGCATGATGGAAAGAAGGGATAAAATAACATAAACGCATTGTGCTGTTTGGGTCGCGTGCAGATTGATAGGAGTGAATGCAAATGAACCCGTTAGTTCTGCGTCCTGACAAGAAGTATCGAACCAAGCTGCTTATTATAAGCAGCATCGTTGTGTTGGCGGTGATGTCTGTAATGTTCTGTTCCGCTAGTGTGGATATGATAGATACGGATGGTGGCATCGTTGTGTCAGCAATCCTTGTCTTTGCCCTGTTACTCACCCTCCTGTTGGGGATCGTATTTCTGTTGGTCTTTGCCTATTACAACAGTCTGCGCTATGAAATATACGAAGAAGAAGTGATCGTATACTTGGGCATCATCACCAAAACGGTGAAGCATGTGCCCTTCCGCACCATCACCAACCTCTCTGTGGTGCGTGGCCCGGTTGATCGTATGCTTGGCTTAGGTTCGCTTGCCATCCAAACCGCCGGCGCGAGCGGTACAACCAACGCAGAAGAAACCCTGGTTGGCCTATCCAATGTGGATGAAGTGTACGCAACGGTTGTGGACAAACTGCGTCGCTTCAAGGGCGCGATGTCGCCCGACCAAAGCGGTACCGACTCGGTACCGCGTCAGGCTGCCGCCTCAATGGACAATTCTGGGTTGTTGGCAGAAATCCTTGCCGAGCTGCGCGCCCTCCGTGAGGATATGAAACGGTCATGAGCCGGTGCCTGACGTTTTAACGTCA
>CAZJBO010000263.1:0-4377 GCA_964544075.1 uncultured Anaerolineae bacterium | reverse complement strand
TGCGGTCGGGGTTGGTGCCGATGAAGACCGCTCCGGCACGGATTAGGCGGTTGGCAACCGCGATCTTGTCGTATGTGAAGTGGATATCCATACCGGCCACCACAAAGTCGGCGGCGTGGTCTACCAGCCTAAAGCCGTGGTCACGCAAGGTTTGGTCGAGTCCGGACATACCCACGGTATAGACACGTGCACCGGGCTTGCGCTCTTGCAGATAGAGCGCTGTCGCCACGGCGGAGGTTATGATGTTATCGGGCGTTGCCGTGATGCCAAAGCGCGCGAGCTTTTCGACATACTGTGAGACGGTCTTGGCGCTGTTGTTGGTTGCCAGCACAAATGGGATGGCCTCGGCTTGCAGGAAGTCGAAGAAGGCTTTCAAGCCGGGGAGTGGTGTATCGCCGCGCCAGAGCACGCCGTCCATGTCGGAGATCAGAGCTTTGATTTGGGATAAGGACATATAGCAAGAACCTTTTTGTGTTTAATTTGGTGCTGTTTAGCCATGTGACGCTAGATATGGGCGAGGCAGCGCCCGACTTGGCTGCTAATAACGATTGCGCCGGTCCAGAGGTTCAATCCAATAAGCGCCGGTGATGCCCTCGGCAACCCAGCCGACCAAGCCTGTGCCGTGTACACGGATGCGCCACCAAGTATAGTTGACCCCGCGTGTCTCGGCACAGCTCGGCCCATCGATCACGTCAAAGGTGACGCCCGGCCCAATCTCGCCCAGATAGCCTCTCCCGCCGGGGGCGGAACGAATCGCGGTCGGTATTGTATCGTTAGGGTTGGTCTGGCCCTGGTAGCCAACCCGCATCCGCGCGGGGGGCGCACCGGCGCAGAGGTATGCAGGCTCTGTGCCACGTTCGGTGCCGAGGTTAAGCTCTGTGCGCGGGGCCAGCCAATATTCGGTCCCGGAGCCTTCGGCAACCCAACCGGTCAGCGCGCTGCGGTGCACGGTGATGTGCCACCACGTCAGGTTAGCGCCGCCGATATCGGCGCATTGCGGACCGCCCATCACGTCGAAGGTATCCCCAGGCTGCACCTGCCCGATCACCGTACCGGCGGGCGTCTCCCGGAGGTTGCCCGGCTTGGCCGGGAACAAAGAGACCATCCCTTGATAGCCCACCACCAAACGTGGGCGGGGGGCATCGGCACAGGTTATGCGCAAAATCGGCGTCGCGGTGCGCGAGGGGGTAAAGGTCACCGTCGGTCTTGGCATCGGCGTCGCCGTTCGTATTAGCGTCAGGGTCGGCTTGGGCGTCAGAGTTGGCTTGGGTGTATAAGTGCGCGAGGCGGTCGATGTGGCCGTTGATGTGGCGGTCGATGTGGCAGTCGATGTAGCGGTTGATGTAGCGGTCGATGTGGCGGTCGGCGAAACCGTTGAGGTGGCGGTTGATGTAGTAATCGGGGTTGCGCTTGGCGTCCGGGAGGGGGTGAGCGTCGGGGTCGGGGTTGCGCTTGGCGGCGGAACGATGGGCACAACATTCAGATTGCCGAAGGTCTCCACCAACGCAGATGCCGCCGCCACCCATCCAGACACACCGTCGGACAAGAGCACCTGATACCATGCCCCATCTTCGCTGATGCCTATGAAGTCCAACCGCGCCTCGGCATCCAGCATCGTCACAATGGGATACTGCGACCCAGGCCCACCGCGCGCAGCGATCGCACGGCGCACCTGCACGACGGGCGTCACCGGAGTCTCGGTGTCCGTAGCAGTCGGTGAGGCAGTCGGGGTCGAAGTCTGGCTTGGTATCGATGTGGCGGTGGGCGGCGTTGGGGTGACAGCGGTGGGGGTATCGCTGCGGCTTGCCACAACCGGCAAAGGGGTCTCCGATGCCGCCTCGCGCTGTATCAGCAAGAAACCGCCGACACACACAAGGCCGACAAGTGCGATCAGGAGCGGCAGAGCGCGGCGCGCAAGCGCTGCCGCCTTACCCTTTGAGACGCGCGTTTCGGAGGGCGCTCCCGCCGGGATGGTCTCGGTACGAGGGCGCGCCTCCGCCGTGGGCGCGTCGGGCGATACGTCGGAGGGAGGCAGGTCTACGGCGGTATCAACAGCGGTCTCGTCTTCAACCTCGGCAGGCATCGCACGGCGTAGGCTATCGGCCATCGCACGCGCGGTCTGATAACGGTCGTCGGGGGCCTTCGCAAGCGCCTTGAAGATAACCTGCTCGATCGCCTCAGGAAGATCGGGGCGCTTGGCGCGCGGCAGGGGCAAAGGCTGGCTGATGTGCTTGAAGATCACGGCGACCGGTGTATCGGCGCTAAAGGGCACCTGGCCCACCAACATCTCATACAAGATCACGCCGAGCGCGTAGATATCGGAGCGCGTATCGACCGGCATCCCCTGGCCTTGCTCCGGTGACATATACGCGGGGGTGCCGATCGCACGGCCCGACCGGGTAAGCTCGCTGGTAGCCTCGACCATGCGCGTCAAGCCAAAGTCGCTGAGCAGAGCATTACCGCTGTCGTCAAGGAGTACGTTCGCGGGCTTGAGGTCACGGTGTAGGATGCCTTTACGGTGTGCATAATCCACCGCTTCGGCGACCTGGCAAAAGATGCGCGAGACGTCGGATAAGCTGGGGAGGCCACGGCTTAGGTATTCTTTGAGGGTACCGGTGGGCACGTAGGGCATCACCAGGTATGTAATGCCGTCCTCTTGTCCATAATCAAACACCGGCAGGATATAGGGATGTTGCAAACCGGCGACAACGTGGGCTTCACGCTCGAAGCGGGCCAAGAATGCGGGATCGTCGGCGAGCACTTCGGGGAGTATCTTCAGTGCAACATGCCGGTCGGTAGCAGGATGGTAGGCTTTGTAGACGGTCGCCATGCCGCCCCGACCTATCTGTGCGATCACTCGGTATGAGCCTAATGTCATCCCGCTTAGGTTGAGCATGGGCACCTTACACCTCATGGTCTCTGCATAAAAGAGTCTGTTGCAACAAGGCAGTATACGAGAGAATGGTCAAACACACAAAGTATCCAACGGTCGAACGGTTATGGGGTTACGATGATCCCAACATCTGCGCGCGCGGTAACCTCACCGATCCGCCACCAGGGGGCGGCGCGCGTCTCCATCTCATGCCCAAACGTCCCCAAACGATCCGACGGTACCGCGATCAACAGCCCACCGCTGGTCTGAGGGTCGAAGAGCAGCATCTTTTCCGCTTCGCCGACCACATCGGCAAAGCGAACATTATGTTCGAACGCCAGTGCGTTATCAGAAGCACCGCCGGGGAACATCCACTGTTCGGCATAGGTGCGTGCGCCGGTAAGGAACGGCAAGCGTGCGAAGGCGATCTGCAAGGTGACCGCGCTGGCATCGGCAATCTCGGCGGCGTGCCCCAACAAGCTAAACCCGGTGATGTCGGTCGCGGCGCGCGCCTCGACTGCGAGAGCGGCTTCGGCTGCCGCGCGGTTGAGCCGCATCATCCAATCGATCGCCTCGGCGACATGCACAGGGTCGGCGTTGTCGCCCTTCAATGCGGTCGTTATCACGCCGGTGCCCAGCGGCTTGGTCAGCACAAGCAGATCGCCGGGGCGCGCGCCGTGCTTGGTCAAGAGCTTATCGGGGTGCGCCATGCCCACCACGGCCAAGCCTACCTTTGGCTCTTTATCCCGTATGGTATGGCCACCGGCGATGACCGCGCCGGCCTCGCGCACCTTCTCGGCTGCGCCGCGCATGATGGCGATGCTCATTGCCGGCGGGAGATCGGGCGGCAGCGCGGCGATATTGAGCGCCAGCAGGGGAGCACCGCCCATCGCGTAAACGTCGCTAAGCGCATTGGCGGCGGCGATCGCGCCGTATTGGTAGGGATCGTCCACAATCGGTGTGAAGAAGTCGGTGGTGACGATCAACGCGCGCGCATCGTCCAGGCGATAGACGGCAGCGTCGTCGGGCGTGCCCAAGCCCACCAACAAATCGGGATATTCGGCTGGATCGAACAACTCTTGTACAGGACGCAGCACCTGCGCCAGGGCCTCAGGGCCTAGCTTAGACGCTCAGCCCGCGCAAGAGGAAAGGGCGGTTAAGCGGATTATTTGCTCTTTCGTCACTGTGTCGTAGTGCTCCCTCGGATTATATTCGAGCGCGGCGTATTATAGCATAGAGCGCGTGCGCCTGGATAGCTCATAACAAGAAAAGCTCCTATTTGATTACGAGGGGTTAAATCAAACAGGAGCTTTCGCCAAAGGAGGAGATAATGTAGGCGTCTACTCGCCTCCATACCACTTACGGGCAACATCATAGCGTGGGGACCGGTGCGCTGATAGTACTGAAAGGCAGTCCCCAATCAGTGACAGATGTCATGAGGCCAATCAATTGGTAATCGTGATCTTGCTCAGACCGCGTGGGCTATCGACATCATGGCCCTTTGC
>CAZJBO010000262.1:0-4378 GCA_964544075.1 uncultured Anaerolineae bacterium | reverse complement strand
GGGCGGCTGGGTGCTGCTCCTCCTGCTCGTGGCGGCCTGTGTGACCGGCACCCGCGCGCTCGGCGGGCTGCTCGGCGGCAGCCCATACCCCAAACTCAGCCAAGCGCAGCTCGCCGATACGGGCGTGCTGCTGGGTATGTGGATAATGTTCATCGGCATCGTGGCGGTCATAGCCGCCCTGATGCGGGGCCGCATCGGGCGCGCGCACCTGGTCCGGGTGTGCGGCCTGCTTGTATTGATCGCGCTGCTGCTTATCACGACACGCGCAGCATGGCGGGCGTCTTTTATCAACTATGACTTGGCGACCGAATACCTAGTCTATGCACACTCAGCCCCGGCGGTCAAGGTCGTGGCGGCATACATCGAGGCAATGTCGTTGCAGACCACCGATGCGCTCGACCTCGTGTTTGCTTTCGACAACGAAGTCTCCTGGCCCTATAAGTGGTATTTCCGCAGCTATCCCAACTTGCGTTATCTTGGCGAGCGCCCCGCCCAGCAGATGTTGGGCGATGCAAAGGCCATCATCGTAGGCGCGGCAAACGCGCTAAAAGTCGAGCCGTTGTTGCAAGATAATTACTATCGTTACGACTTCATACGCATGTGGTGGCCGATGCAAGACTATGAGTATGTAGATGTGACGAAGATTGACAAACTCTTCGCGCTCAATTCCGACGGCGCCGCGCTGCGTCAAGCCCTCTTCGACATCTGGTGGGGCCGGGACTACCGCGCCTATGCCCAGGCGGTCGGACGCCCGCCCAACTACTACGCGCTCAGCGATTGGCGTCCCAACAACCGGATGGTCTTCTTCGTGCGTAAGGATATCGCGGCGGAGGTCTGGGACTATGGCGTAGGTGATGCCGCGTTGGTCGAGATATCGCTCGAAGACCCCTACGCAAGCAATGTTCTCACCCTGGGCGCTGCCGATCAGATCGGCGTAGATGCCGGTCTCAACGCACCACGTGGCCTGGCGCTCGACCGTGACGGCAACCTATATGTAGCAGATTCGAATAACCACCGCATCGTAGTCTTTGCCCCCGACGGGAGCGTGCTGCGCACCTTCGGCACATATGATGCCGAAGCCGGTGAAGGCATCCCGGCGCGCGATGGCTACTTCCGCGAACCCTGGGGTGTGGCGGTCGCCGAGGATGGCACAATCTTTGTCGCCGATACCTGGAACCATCGGGTACAGGTCTTCAACGCCGAGGGCGAGTTCATCACGAAGTGGGGCTTCTTCGGCCTGGGTGATGAGGTGCGCGCGCCCGATGCCTTTTATGGCCCGCGCAACGTCGCAGTGTATGGCGATGAGGTCTATGTGATGGATACCGGCAACAAGCGCATTAGGGTCTATACTTTTGAGGGCGAACACCTCCGCGACATCGGGCGGGGCGGCGCCGACGAGGGACAGTTCAACGAACCGGTGGGGCTGGCGCTCGACGCCGACGGCAACCTCATCATCGCCGATACGTGGAACCGCCGGGTGCAGATAATGTCCCCAGACGGCGACGCACTGCGCAGCTGGCAGTTAAACGCTTGGTATGTGTTGGCGAGCGAGCATGGCTCCGGTGATCTGCCCTTCCTCACATGGGGCGCGCGCGGCAATATCTATGTCGCCGACCCCGACGCCTGCCGTGTCATCGTCTTTGATATGGAAGGCAGCTACCGCTATAACTTTGGGCGGTGCAGCGAGGCCCCTACCGCGCTAACCGAATTCGGCGCGCTGGCGGGCCTGGTGATCGGTGATGATTACCGGCTGTATGTGGCCGACGCCACGGCCAACCGTATTTTGCGCTTCGACCTGGCACAAGAGCCGGTTGTTCCATAGGCCGCACCGACAGAAAGTTATGGACACTGATACCGTATCGATCACTGCCTTACACAGCCTCGATGCCTTCCGCGCTTGCGAAGACTTGCAATATGCCGTCTGGCGGCTCGACGACCGCGAGATTGTCCCCGACCATATTTTTCTCACCTCGGTGCGGTATGGCGGTTTGGTGTTGGGCGCGTTCGCGCCGGAGGGCACGATGGTTGGGATGCTGTTTGGCTTCCCCGGCACCGGGGATGCGGCGCACGGTGTGGACCATCTGCACTGCTCGCACATCATGGGCGTGTTACCGCGCTGGCAGGGGAAGGGTGTGGGCTATCAGCTTAAGTGTGCCCAGCGTGCATGGGCGCTTCGGCAGGGGCTGCGCCTGGTCGTCTGGACCTATGACCCGTTGGAGAGCCGCAATGCGGCGCTCAACATCGCCAAGCTGGGGGCGATCTGTCGGCGCTATGTGCGCAACCTATATGGCGCGATGCGCGATGCGCTTAACGCCGGGCTGCCCTCCGACCGCTTCGAGGTGGAATGGTGGATAGATTCGGATGCGGTGCAGCGCCGCCTGTCGGAGGGGAAACTGGCGGCGGCAGAGGTGATGAACGCACGCCGGGCCAACTCTGTGCATTGGCGCGCGGATGGCTTGCCGGTGCCAGAAGCAGAAGGCATCGCGTGGGGAGGCGCGCCGGCCTTGCTCGAAATACCCGCCGACTTTCAGCGCATCCGCCGCAGCGATCCGGCGTTGGCGCGTACATGGCGTCTACACTTCCGGACGCAGTGTGAGGCGGCCTTTGCTGCCGGGTATACGGTGATTGATTTTACGAGCTGGGTAGACGAGGATGGGGTGCGTCGCAGCTTCTACCGCTTGGCGGTCATCCCGCATCCAGCCACGCCTGCACCCGACCCGCCGCTGCGGGCAGCGCTACCGTGACCTGCTCGCCGGTGCTTAGCCGCTTCAACGTTACCTGCCCGGCCTCGACCTCGTCGCTGCCCATGATCGCCACAATGGGAATATCCTTGCGCTGTGCGAACCTGAGCTGCTTCTTGAGCTTGGCCTTCTCCAAATACAGCTCGACGTTTAGACCGGCGCGCCGGAGCTTGGTCGCCAGCGCTGCCGACTCTGGGTATAGTGCCTCGTCAAAGACTGTGACCAGCACCGCAGACTTGCTTACCGGGAAGCTGGGCCTACAACCGTACTTCTCCAGCACCAATTCAATCACTATGTCGCCCATCGCAAAGCCCACGCCGGTGATCGCGTCGCCGCCCACGTCCGCCACCAGATTGTCGTAGCGCCCGCCGCCCAAGATCGCGCGATATTCGCCCGCTCTGTCGTTTGCCTCGAACACCGTGCCGGTGTAATAGAGCAGCCCCCGCACAACGGTCGGGTCGAACGTGACCATGTGGCTCACACCCAAAGCCTCCAAGTTGGCGAAGAGCGCTGCCAAAGGCTCAAAGCCGCGCCACGCATCTTTGTCATCCAGCAGCGCCAGCAGTGCGCCGATCTGCCCGGCGCCGAAGCCCAGCGCGGCGGCGTATGCGCGCCATGCCTCAGACTTCATCTTTGCGCGTTTGTCGATCAGGTTGAAGCAATCCGCCGCCGCCGCGTCGGGGATGCCGGCCTCGGTGAGCTTGGCCTGCATGAAACGGCGGTCGTTCACATTGATGGTTACCTGCTCGGCGGTTAGGCCGGCATCTTCCAAGAAGTTTGCGCCGATGGCGATTAGCTCCGCGTCGGCGCGCGCGCCTGCCTGTCCCAGCAAGTCGATGTTCCACTGGAAGAACTCGCGGGAGCGTCCGCGCTGGGGCTGTTCGTAGCGCCAGAACGGGCCGAAGGAATACCAACGGAGCGGCATCGCCATCTGCCCGGCGCGCTGTGCGACCATGCGTGCCAGCGATGGGGTTAGCTCAGGGCGCAAGGCAAGCACGCGCCCGCCCCGGTCGGTGAGCACGAATGCTTGTTCCTTCACGAGTTCTTCGCCGCTCTTGGCCGCGTAGAGGTCGAGGTATTCTAAGTATGGCGCTTCCCACTCTTGGTAGCCGAAGCGTTCGGAGATGGCGCGCACCTGTTCGTAGAGCCAGGTGTGGAATGCTTTCTGTGCGGGGTAGAAGTCGCGCGTACCCTTGACCGCCGGTATGATGGGCATTGTTCATCTCCTATCGCCGTGCTTGACGCGCGGCGCGTTGTTCCTAAAATAAAAAGCGCAGACCTCGGTCCGCACTCGACAATGGCTCTCAGCTTGCACGCCGCCGCAGAAACGGGACCGCCTCCCTCTACCGCATCAGTATAGAATGGTGGTAAATGCGCTGCGCCATGCTTTCGACTCCGTATAAGACAGGATGCCAGTATAATAGAAAGTGGCACAGCCTGCAAAAATCGTCTACCGTTGGGTGCATTATGGATACAAGCCAACTCGATGTTCCCTATCGCAATCTTGTTCTCACCGGCCACGTAGGGACCGGTAAGCGCTCGGCGGGGCGTGTGATCGCTGCGCGCCTCGGCGTGCCTCTGGTCGATATTGAGGGTGCGATCGAGGCACAAGAAGGCCATACGCTCGACGCTCTCCG
>CAZJBO010000261.1:0-4402 GCA_964544075.1 uncultured Anaerolineae bacterium | reverse complement strand
TTGCGGCCTGTGGTACGCCGCTGTACGAAGGTGCCGAAGGCCCGCCCCATCACATACATAGTGTGCTCGGTGAGCTGTTCGCCTGCCACCCCGCGCACATCATACTCCCGGAATACGGCACGGCTCACCGCCAGCCGTGCTTGCAATGCCATGTCTTGGACTAGGTCGGTGATGGCGCGCGCGAGCACATCGGGCTTATGCCGAAGCACAACCTTTGCGCCCTCACCGTGCGTCACGATGGTATGCTCGGCGATCAGGTCGTCTCGCTCTACCAGCACCGCACCATGTACCAGCTTTATCTCGCCGCGCGAGCCTTCGAAGAGGGTTAGGTAGGCGGCATCTTCGGGCCGGTTGGTGGTACGCACGACCTTAGACTCGGAGAGTTCGTAACGCCCCAGCACGTCGGGCGAGATATGCGCGGTATTGCCCACCAGCGCATAGTCTAGGTGAATGCCACAGTTATCTTGGATCGCGCGCACGTGGTCGGCGATCGTGAAGTCATTGGTCTGGTTGGGCTGTGTCATGATATTGCAGACAAAAATCTTGCGCGCGTCGGTGGTGCGCAGCGCCTCGTTGATCTCTTTGACCAAGAGGGTAGGGATAAGGTTGGTGAAGAGCGACCCCGGCCCGATCACCACAGCATCGGCATCCTGCAACAAGGGGATCAGTTCGGGCGCGCTTAGGTGATCCTCACCGCCCTGCACTTGGTCGGTAGAGGTAACGCGCGTTTCTAGCCGCACCGATTTGATGCGGCTGCCGGAGCGGTTGGTCACTATCGCGCCTTCGCCGACCAATTGTTCGCCGTTTTCAAGCTCGGCCACCACCTCGACCGGGTAGAGGGTGGGGAAGACAACCTGGTCGGCAGAGATGCCCAGCTCGCGGCGCAGCCGTGCAAACGATATCCCGCCACCCACCGGGGGGACAATGCCCACCACATCCCATGACGCCCTTGTCGCAATGCGGAGCAGCATCATCAGGCCCTCGGTGCCGGCGAAGATCACAACCTTCGGGCGGTGGTGTGCGCTCAACCGTCCGGCAGCCCCATTGCTCCGCACCAAAGGCAAAGCGCCCTCCATCGCGGCGACATCGCGGCGCACACGCTGCACGCCCATATACACCAACAGAGCGCCGGCTAACATCAAAAGCGGCCCTAGAAGAGGGCGGATAAACCGCAAAGTCAAGAAATCGACCAAGCCGGATCTGCCCTCAGCCGGCAGCAAAACGGCGAAAAGCTCGCCTAGCCCCCATATGAGCAAAGCCATCCCCAGCAAGGCCGAAGCAGCCCACGCGACCGTCTTCCAGATATCGGTAGGTTTCTCTTGCATATTATCTGCTCCCTATGATACTTCTAGCCGAAGCAATTGTTCACCTCAAAGCCCCAGGTGAATAAGCACTGGCCGGGTGCATGTTGGTTGTTTGATGCTGTCGATCGCCGCGTTACCCCTCAATCTCGATGATGGCCTCGAAAGGCGTTTGTCCGCCATACATGACGCGCATCAGGCCGGGAAGATAACGATCCATCGTATGCACTGCCGGATAGATGGTATTCCTGATAAGCTGTGGCTCTAGCGGCAAGCTCTCAAAATCGACACTGCTTTTATAGCGCACTTCACCGTCGGAGTAATCCATCTCGAAGTTGCCGATGCGCAAACCGTAATTCGCGCGGGCGATAAACTCCGCAATGGCCGGGCGTACCTCTTCAGACACGCGCACAGGCGCAACTGCATAAAAGATCAACTGCTCTTGCTCGCCGTGAATCTGTGCATAACAGCGCATCTCACTGTTTTTCCCGATGTAGTAGCTGCGATAGATGGTTTTGTTCTCGATCTGTTTTGGGTGCCATTCATCCTCTTCAAGATAGCGGCCTAGCACCTCAAATGCGCGCAATCCATTAGGGTTTGGGATGTGGGTTGGTGTGACTTCGGGTTCCACGTCTCTTCCGCTTTGCTCATCGCTCTGCGGTTCGGGGTCTAGAGGCTCATTGCTCATATACATATCTCTTTCATAACTAAACTGCGTAAACTCGTTGCAACTTCACAACGCACAGCCCATAGAATCCCTCCCCCTCCTCCGTGTGCGTGTGCGTATGGGAGGAAGGGGAGGCGTATCTCATACTATACCAACAGGTCCGGTATCGCCTCTGGATGTTTGGCGATCTTGACGCCGGCGGCTTCGAGCGCTGCGATCTTATCGGTGGCCGTGCCGCGTCCGCCTTCCACGATCGCGCCTGCGTGTCCCATGCGGCGGCCTGGCGGCGCAGTGCGCCCCGCGATAAAGCCCACGACCGGTTTGGTCACGTGCTCCTTGATGAACGCAGCGGCCTGCTCCTCGGCAGTCCCGCCGATCTCGCCGATCATCACGATCTTTTCCGTCTGATGGTCATCCTCAAAGGCGCGCAAACAGTCGATGAAGTTCGTGCCGTTAATTGGGTCGCCGCCGATACCGATACAGGCGCTCTGCCCCAGGCCGCGCTGCGTCAGGGCATAGACCACCTCATAGGTAAGCGTGCCGCTGCGCGAGACAACCCCCACCGGTCCCGGTGTCGCGATGTGCCCCGGCATGATGCCCACCTTCGCCACGCCCGGTATCAGCAAGCCGGGACAGTTCGGCCCGACCAGGCGCACATCGCGCGCGTCGATGTAGCGGCGCACCTGGATGATGTCGTGCACGGGGATGCCTTCGGTGATGCATACCACCAGCTTAAGACCGGCCTCGACTGCCTCGAAGATCGCGTCGGCGGCAAAGCGCGCCGGTACAAAGATCACGCTGGCGTCGCCGCCGGTCGCCTCGACCGCAGCCGCGACCGTATCGAAGACCGGCAAGCTATCGACCCATTCGCCGCCCTTGCCCGGCGTCACGCCCGCGACCACGTTAGTGCCATATGCCACCATATGCTCGGTGTGGAATCTACCCTCGCGCCCGGTGATGCCCTGTATTATGAACTTCATATCGCCATCAACAAAGATCGCCATGATTACGCCTCCTTCTCGGCTGCTTCGACGGCTTTCTGTGCCGCTTCTGCCAGGGTCGCCGCGCCGATAACGTTCGACAAACCGGCCTCACTGATGATACGGCGGCCCTCTTCCTCGTTGGTACCCACGAGCCGGATCACCATTGGCTGTGCCATCTGTACTTCCTTCACCGCCTGGAGAATGCCTTTAGCGACCTCGTCGGCACGGGTGATGCCGCCGAAGATATTGCACAACACCACCTTAACGTTGGGGTCGGCAAGGATGATGCGCAGTGCGGTTGCCACTCTATCGGCTTGCGCACCGCCGCCGATATCTAAGAAGTTGGCAGGCGAGCTGCCGAACAACTTGGTCATATCCATCGTCGCCATCGCCAAGCCTGCTCCGTTGACCATACAGCCGATGGCGCCATCGAGCTTGATGTAGCTCAGGCCGGCGGCGCGCGCTTGGGTTTCTGCGGAGGGTTCGGCGCTGATATCGCGCATATCGGCCAAGTCATGGTGGCGATAGAGTGCGTTATCATCAATCGACATCTTGCCATCCGCCGCTATCAAGCCGTCCGGCGTTATGGCGAGCGGGTTGATCTCGGCAAGGGTTGCGTCGCTCTGTTTGTAACAGCGGTAGAGCGCCTGGGCGATCTTGCCAAACTGTCGCCAATGTGTGCGCGGCAGGTCGATGCCGGAAGCAATCTGCCGTATCTGATAGTCGCGCAAACCCAGTTCCGGCTTGATGTGTGCGCGGAAGATGCGCTCCGGGGTCTCTCTTGCCACCATCTCGATCTCAACGCCGCCTTCCGACGAGCATATCATCACGGGGAGGTGCGCAGCGCGGTCGATGGTCATACCGAGATAAATCTCACCCCGGATATCGACGGCAGGGTCAACGAGCACTTTATGGACGGTGTGGCCCTTGATGTCCTTGCCGAGGATGGCACGGGCAAGCTCGCGGGCCGCGTCGGGCGAGTCGGCTAACCGCACGCCACCGGCTTTGCCACGTCCGCCGGTCAGTACCTGTGCCTTGACGACGACCTTGCCGCCCAGTTCGCGGGCGATGTCAAATGCCGCCTTAGGGGTATCGGCAACCTTACCTCTTGGGATCGGGATGCCGAAGCTGGCGAAACGATATTTCGATTGGTACTCATGCAAGTCCACTACTAGGTTTCCTCCTCTTATCTTGGTCATGAGAGGCTCAGGCACAATGATTACCCTCACGGGTCTGGGTGTTGTGCCTTTGCCATGCGAAGCGGCTCTCCATATACCAAAAGAAGCGGCTAACATTCTAGCAGCCGAACACGCGCATGGCAATGTCTCATAATTCAGCCGCGAGCTTGGCTTCTCTCATTTGCTTCTCATTTGACCAGTGCCCCATCCCGACGGTAAACTCTACGCTATCTTGCCTATACAATTGGAGAGGCCATGTCTTACAGAAGCCGA
>CAZJBO010000260.1:0-4419 GCA_964544075.1 uncultured Anaerolineae bacterium | reverse complement strand
ATAGGTGACGAAGAAGCTGTAGGTATTCCAGAGCGGCAGCACAAACTGGCGGCGCACTTCATCGGCACGGGCATAAGAGAAGCGTAGATCGTTCTCCGGCTTGTGGGCGAAGTAGAGCCAGCGCATCACGTCCACGCCGATCTCGTCGGCGGCGTCGTTGAAGTCGATCATGTTACCCGAACTTTTGTGCATCGGGTTGCCGTGCTCGTCAAGCAGGGTGGCATAGGTGAACACGGTCTTGAAGGGCGGTTCGCGCTCAAGCACGGTGCTCATCGCCAGCAGGCTGTAGAACCAATTGCGGAACTGGCCGGGGAAGGATTCGGATATCCAATCGCCGGGGAACCATTCGCGCCAATAGTCGTGGTCGAGCCGGTAGCCCAGCGTGCTGAAGCTGACGATGCCGGCGTCGAGCCAGGGGTTGCCCACGTCGGCAATGCGTGTCATCTTGCTGCCGCACTTGGGACATTCGATCTTTACTGCATCGACAAAGGGACGGTGCGGCGCGTGGCCTTCGAACATATCCCATCCCTCGATGGCGCGTTCTTTCAATTCTTCTTTCGACCCGATCACCTCGAAGTGGTCGCATTCGGCGCATTCCCAGATCGGCAGCGCCAAGCCCCAATAGCGTTTTTTCGAGATCATCCAGTCGTGCATGTTGCGCAGCCAGTCTTGCTCACGCGCATAGCCGAACTCCGGCAGCCACTTGGTTTTATCCACCACTTCCATGATCTGGTAGCGGAGGCTTCGGTCCACTTCCTCTTTTGTGAGTTCTTCGCGCGGTGTGTCGTAGCTCTCGCCCATGTTGATGTACCACTCGTCCACCAGCCGGAAGACCAGCTCGGTCTTGCAGCGCCAGCAGATGGGGTAGCGGTGGGTGTAGGGGCTGATGTCATAGACGAGGCCTTTTGCCGTCAGCTTGTCGAAGATGGGCTGTGCGGCTTCGGCGGCGCCCGTGCCGACCAGCCAGTCGAAGCCTTCGACAAACTTGCCCTCATCGTCGATCGGCACGATGATCGGCAGGCCCAGCTCGCGGCCCAGCTCGAAGTCTTCGCGCCCACAGCCCGGCGCGATGTGGACGATGCCGGTGCCTTCTTCTTCGCTCACCTCATCCCAGAGGATGACGTGGTGTGCCTCAGACGCGCTCATCTTGACGTGGGCGATCAAGTCGGTCAGCTCGGTGAAGCCGCCGGGCGCCTGTTGTGCGGGCAGTTCGTCGAAGGGGCCGTCGTATGTCCACCCCTCCATCGCAGTGCCTTTGAACTCATCGAGCACTGTGTATTTGCCCTTCAGCATGTGCAGCGTGCCCTTTGAGAGGTATAGGGTTTCGTCGCCCTGTCTAACCTTCACATAGTCCAGCTCCGCGCCGACCGCCGCCGCCACGTTGCTTGTGAGGGTCCAGGGTGTGGTGGTCCAGATGAGGAGGGCTTCGCCCTTCTCGGCGGGCAGGTCGCCTTTCGTGCGCAGCGGGAAGCGCAGCGCGATGGCATTGTGTGTCAGCTCGGCGTAGCCATCGGTGACGATCTCGTGCTGGCTGATGCCGGTGGCGCAGCGCGGACACCAGGGCATCGAATCGGCGCCCCGGTAGACCCACCCGCGCTCCCAACAGCGTTTTAGGAAGGTCCAGATCATATAGTTGTTTTCGTCGGACATCGTGTAGTAGGAGCCGCCGATCTCCGGCAGCCCCAAGCGCCCAACGATGCCCTCGACCGTGTCGGTGACCGGGCCGCGTGGCCCTTCGACCGTGATGATCTGCATGGGGTCTTCGAGCAGTTTCTCGGCCAGGTCGCGCAGCACGTTGACGTCGTTCCAGTCCATCCAATAGCCCAAGCGGATAGATTGCTCGGTCTGTACCGCCGAGTAGCGCAGCACGCGCGCTTTGCATTCGCGCACAAAGCGGTCGAGGCCGTATGCTTCAATATCCTTCTTCGATTTGAAGCCCTTCTCTTTCTCGACCTCCACCTCGACCCACAGCCCCTGGCAGTCATAGCCTTGCTGATAGCGCAGCTCGTGTCCGCGCATGGTCTGGAAGCGGTTGTATAGGTCTTTGTATGAGCGCCCCCAGCCGTGATGCAAGCCCATCGGGTTGTTGGCAGTGATGGGGCCGTCGATGAAGGACCACTTCGGCTCGCCCTTGTGGAGGGCGGTCATCTTGCCGAAGGCGTCGATCGCGGCCCAGAATTCGAGGGTTGCGCGTTCTTGTGCCGAGAAGTCTACCCGGCTGGGGACATCTTTAAAGCCCATGATGATCTCTCCTGATATAGACACAATGCCATAAAAAACGCCCCCGTCCGCGAAGGGACGAGAGCGCACACTCTCGCGGTACCACCCTTGTTCCCCGCACAAAGCGGGACTCTCTACCGGCCACCTGCCTAAGCTGAAGGCCGTGCCGATGATAACGGACGGCAAGCCCGGCGCGGCTTACTGTGGCCGTGCGTAATGCGCGTCCCGGTTCAGCCTGCGGCTCCGGAAGGATTTTCGGCCCGTCTCGCGCGCCCGGTTTCCACTATCCCAGGCTCACTGTGCGCGGTCATCGTGCCTACTCGTTTCCATCGCAGCCTTTCAGTATGTCGGTTCGTAGCATACCACAAGGCAGCGCGATGCGTCAAACATCTGGGCGTTTGGCCGTCCGTGTGCTGAGAGGCGCGGAAGTGCTCGGTCGAGGCATAGTGCCCTGTACGTCTGCGCTGCGTAAACCTTGACAAGTGACGAGGCTTAAGATACGCTCGGATTGTGTCTTTGCATATTATCTTGCAACCTTTATTGCCGGCCTACGTATATATAATAGGGGCTTGTGATACAGATTTGTGATACAGAAAGGAGGCACCCGCCGTACTATATCACCCTGTTGTTTTTGTTACATTTCAAGCATGTTTTGTAAGGAGAATATGAAATGAAACTGTTTGTTCGCACAACGCTACTGACTATCTTCGTAATCGCTTTGTTGGCGCCTGCTGCTGCGCTCGCACAAGACGAGTGCTTTGGTCTTTCTGAAGCCGACTGCGCACTTATCATGAACGTAGGGCCAGCAACCCCCGGCAGCGCTGCCTTTAGTTATACCTTTGGTCTAACGTTGAAAAGTGATGATGTGATGAGTGTCACCTCGGAAGGCACGGGCAACGTAACCATAGACCCCACTGCCGAAGACCCGTTGAAAGGCTTCAACTTGGTCTTGTCTGCCACCTTCCAGTCCGAAGATGAAGAGATGGCAGCCGAACTTCGCATTATCGACGGCACATTATACCTGCAGGACGCTGAAACCGGTCAGTGGAAGTTCGCCCCACTTGCAGAAGTCATTGCAAGGTCAGGCATATCGATGGACATGATGAATCCTGAGATGCTGGCGGGCAAGACGGGTGAAATGAGCGAGATGTTGGAAGAGCTAGGCCCATTGGCCGATGTCGTGATGAACCACTATAGCATAGTGCGTGGCGCGGATAAAGAACTCAACGGCGGAACCGTCGCCGTCTTCGAATCTAATTATGACGTCGCCGGTCTGCTCGCAGACCCTGAGTTGACTTCTGGCTTCACCGAAATGATAAAGGCAAAGCCTGAACTCTTGGGAGAGATGGGTATGGGCGATGCTTCTACCATGACCGAAGAAGAAATCGAACAGGCCGCCTCCGGCATGGGGATGTTCGTCATGATGTTCAACATGATGCTCCAGGAACCCAAACTCAGCTGGAATACCTATGTTAATCCTGAGACCGGCGACTTTGCGGGTCTTGACTTGTACCTCGCCATGCGTATAGACGTCTCTGCAATGGGGATGGGCGGGGGCGATGATGTGTCCGAACCGATAGACCTTGAGACCACTTTCGGCTTCTACGCCGGTGACTATGGCGCCACGTTTGAGTACGTTGTGCCCGACGGCGCGGTCGAGATGTCCGGGGAAGAATTGGACGAGATGTTTGGTGCGGCTGAGGCCCTGCAACCTGGGCTGTAAACCACACTGTAAGCTGACACTGTAGAGTCGGTGGGCTGCCTCCGATGCGGGGGCAGCCTGCCTTTTGTTTGAGCTTTACCCTTGATTCCGGAGGGTTGCCTCTCCCATCACCTCTTGGTATACTCCGCAGAAGATCGGGGCGTGGCGCAGTTGGCTAGCGCGCTGCGTTTGGGACGCAGAGGTCGTCGGTTCGAGTCCGACCGCCCCGACTCGGTGCCTGACAGTGGTATGCCAATGCGTGTACGGTTGTTAAGGCGCTGTTTGCGAGCATACCCGTTTTATCTTGGTCGATATTGGGCGGGTGGCTCCTAAGAGAACCTCACAGATGTGGGGTTTTTTCTTTTTATCTAGATCGCCTTGCGGAATACCGTGGTTATGCGGTGGCGTGGGAGGGGTGATAAGCGCCCCGCACGCGCGCTTGTACGATTCCTCTAATTACGGTTACAATATTCGCACTGCAAAGAAACGCTTCGGCT
>CAZJBO010000259.1:0-4436 GCA_964544075.1 uncultured Anaerolineae bacterium | reverse complement strand
TAATACGAGCGGCGCATCCACTTCTAAAGACCAGATAAGCGGCAAGTTGTTTTCGCTGCACTCTGCCTCGATCGTCTCGCCTAACGCGGTGGTCAATACCGGCTCGACCTGCAAGGTGTACTCGCCCACACCGCTGTTGTTATAGCTGCCGACGACGATTCTATAGGTATCGGGCAGCAGGGTGATGCCTGCCACGGTAGAGTTTGTGGTGTTGAAGCTATCGTCATTTCTGGCGATCTCGTTATCTGCGCTGTCGAAGACCTGGAGGTTGGTGTCGAACTCGGATGCGCTCACGCTGATGCTGGCGATTGTCTCTTCATCGACCGTCAGAGTCCACGTGTCGGTTGTGCTGTTCTCCATCTGGCCGGTCACCGGCGCGCCGATTTCCAGCACACCAACGTCGTTTGATACAATCGTGGGGGACGGTGTGAGGGTGGGCATAATCTCGCCCTGAAGCACCGTAAGGGTGTATGGGCCGCCTTCGCCATCAACCAAGCTGATCTCGACCCGTACATTACCTCGATTGTAGAGGTAAACATCGGATAGAAGCGCATCCCCGACGATCCCGCTTGTGATGACGTAGTTTTCCACATCATAAACTGCCACATATAACGCCCCGGCGACTGCTTCCTCGGCCTGTACATCGAATGTGTAATAGCCTTCATATGGCACACTGAAGGTCCACTCATCTTGTGCCCCCAGCTCGGTCAATTCGCTCTCTGCCACCTGGCCCAGCTCAATCGAACGGGCGGGAAGCGGCGCGACGACAGAGGAGGCTTCGGAGGCTTCGGTGCCTTCGGAGAGTGTTAGTGTGTAAGGCCCAGTGTTCACGTCGTTGAAGCCGCGCGCCAGTATCTGATATTCGCCGCTGTATGGGAGCGTATAGCCGAGTATTTGCGAGTTTGTGCTCCCTTCGCTGTCGTCATTCGAGGCGATAAGCTCGTCATCTTCTGAACGCAGCTCCAGATACGTATCAAAGCTATCGCTTTCGAGCGTGATGCTCACCACGTCGCCTTCCTCTGCCTGGAATATCCACCGGTCCTGTTGACCGATCGCCAGTTCGCCGGCTACCTGATCGCCATAGGCAATCGGATCGTGCCGGTCTTGAGGCAGCGTGCCTCGGCTGACGGTGATCTCGTAATCACCGGTTTGTTCGAGCGCGACAAGGAAAATCCCATAGGTGTCGGGCGTGCGGAGAGGGTAGTTCTCAATCGGGATACGCCCGCTGTCAATCAAGTATATGCCGTTACCATTACGGATTTCGACTATCGAGGCAATCCCGCTCGTCTCAATATTGATCGCAAGCGCCTCATCGACCGGGAAGTTCCACAGCGCGATGTCTCCGGGCGTCTCCAGCGTACCGCTGACCGTTTGGCCCAGTTCGATGACAGGGGGTTCGAACACTTCCAGGGTATAAGGGCCGGCATCTTCGCCATAACTGCGCGCAACGACGGTGTAGTCACCGCTCAGATCCAGCACGATGTTCGTCAACATTGCGTTTCTGCCGGCGCCGCTGTCGTCATCTTCCCTAAGCAGCGTCCCGTCGGGCGCGTAGAATTCTAGGTAATTATCAAAGGGAGGGTTCCCGGTTGCGGTCATGGCGATGGCGAACGAGCCGTCGAGGGGGCCGGTCAGGGTCCAGCGGTCTTCTTTGCCTGCTTCCAGCAAAGCATCCACCGGCGCGTCAACCTCGATCGTGCCGCCGCCGATGGTGGGCAGCGCGTTGAGCTTCGCCGTGATCGTGTATGTGCCGCTCTGGTTGCCGACCGCGTAGACTAAGACGATATACTCGCCTGCTTCTGTGAGCGGCACCACCAGGCTGTCCTCTCCTTGTGAGAGTGTGCCGGTCTTTTGGTTAAACACTTCCATTTCAAGATGATAGATATCGCCGTCTTCGGCAATCTCGGTAGCGACTTCGAGGGTCGCGCCTTCCTTGATGACCAATGTCCAGGTATCGCTCACGCCGGCGGTCAGCTTGCCGTCGTGCGCCGTGCCCGGCGTGAGCACCCCGCCGCCACCGCCAACCGGGGTTGGGACGATCGCGCCTTCGTTAAGCACGATGGTGTAAGCGCCAACGCCAACGCCGAGAGAAGATTGCACGGATACCGTATATGTGCCGTCGGAGGGTAAGCTGAGGCCACAGATCAGCGCGTCGGTGCCGGGGCCGCTGTTATCGTCAAAGGCGAGCAGTTCACCGGAAGGAGATTCCACGGCCA
Source organism: uncultured Anaerolineae bacterium (assembly GCA_964544075.1). GTDB lineage: Bacteria > Chloroflexota > Anaerolineae > Aggregatilineales > JAFGMM01 > JAFGMM01. The sequence continues at coordinate 2,220 of CAZJBO010000259.1, read as the reverse complement.
GGTAGGCATCAAACTCGCCCGCGTGCAAGGAGAGCGTCACGGTATCATCGGCTTTGCCTTCAAAAGCCCATTCCGCCAACATGTTATCCTCGATCTCGCCATTTGCCGGTACGCCGGGCAAGAGCGTGTCCATCACTACTGTGATGGGAGCGGGTGTGGGTGTGAGGGTGGGTTCTCCGGGGATTTGCACGCCTTCGAGCAGCGAGAGGAGATATTCGCCCGTTTGTCCTTCTTCGTAAGCGCGTGCGATGATGGTATACGTACCGTCTTCGGGCAGGGTAAAGCCGAGGATCAACGAGCCTCGATTCCCGCCGCTGTCATCGTCGGAGATCAGCTCGTTTCCGTCCGGACCGTTGAGCACGAGGAAGGAGTCGATTTGGCGGCTTTCCATAGATAGGGAGACCATCATGTCGGCCTGCCCCTCGAAAGTCCATTCATCCTGAGGCGTATTTTCGGTGAGCGCCCCGACGATCGAATCGCCGAACGTGATGACGCCACCGCCTATCACCGGCGTGGGTGGGGGGGTGCCTTGATCGAGCGTGATGCTGTATGCGCCACCGCTGCGGTTGCCATAGCTGCGCACCAGGAGCGTGTAATCGCCGCCAGCCGGGAGGACGATGTTCTGTAATGAAGCATCGCGTTCCCCGTTGGCGTCGTCATTGAAGGCGAACAGCGCACCATCCGGATCGTAGACTTCAAGCACAGGGTCCCAACTGCCGTCTGTAGCCGTCAGGATGATGTTGATGGCTTCGCCAGCGGTGCCGCTGTAAGTGTAGGTTACCTCCTCACCGGCTGCGAGTTCACCATCAATCACGTCACCGATTTCGATGACCCCGCCGTTGATTTGTACTAGAAACGTGCCGAGAACAAGCAGTAAGCGCAAAGTTTGAGATAGCACAGCAACCCTCCTCAATAGAAACTAGAGTCATTTGGTCGAGAACCACGGCGCAATGCGCCTGTTTGTGCAGAGTAATACCAAATTGCAAATAACACAACCACGTTTAGTGTACGAGATACCTACTCTAGCAACGCTTCCCACTCTGCCATATGCGCTTCTAGCTTCGCTTCGACCGCTGCATATTCCACGCCGAGGCTGCGCACACGGGCTACATCGCCGCTTTCGCTGGCGTGGCGCAGATCGCCCGACAGCTCGACCAAACGCATCTCAAAGCGCTCGATCGCGTGTTCAATCTCTTGCAGACGCTTGCTCCGCGCATAGGGTGAGAGGCGCTTTGTACCACCAGACGCTTGGGGCTTGCCCGGCGCTTTCGTTCGGGGCGCGGTCTTCTTGACCGGTTTGGGCTTAGGGGGCGGCGTGGTGCCGGAGATGGCCTGCAGGTAGCTTTGATAGCGCCCTTCGAACACGGTCAACTTACCTTCCTCCAGCGCCCAAATCTGGGTCGCGAGCTTGTCGATGAGGTAACGATCATGGCTGACGAGAATGATCGTGCCGTCGAAGCTGGCGAGCACGGCTTGTAATATCTCTTGCGAGGGGATGTCAAGGTGATTGGTCGGCTCGTCGAGCAGCAGCAGATTAGCGCCGCTCAGCGCCAGCTTCGCCAAAGCCACCCGGCCCTGCTCGCCTCCGCTGAGCTTGCTGATGGGTTTGAATACATCGTCACCCCGGAAGAGAAAGGTCGCCAGATAGCTGCGCGCTTTCGACATGGGCATATTCTCTAACGTGAGGATTTCATCTAGGATCGTGTTATTATGGTCGAGGCCCTCGTGCCCCTGTGCGAAGTATCCCACCTTTACGCTGGCCCCCAAGCGACACTCGCCCGCCAGCGGTTCCAGATCGTTCAGCAGCGTTTTGATTAACGTAGTCTTGCCGGCGCCGTTCGGCCCGATGAGCGCGGCAATCTCGCGGCGATAGAGCGTGATGTCGGGCGCGGTGAAGAGCGGTATCTTGTCATCATGATAGCCCACGACAAGCCCTCTGGTCATCAACACCTTGTTGCCGGAGCGATATTCGCTGTTGAGTCGGATGTGGAACGACGGGAGGGTGCGGGGCCGGGCGATCGCTTTATCTTTAAGGAAGCGCTCAAGTCGTGTACGCCGCCCTTGCGCCTGGCGCGTGTTCTGTCCGGCGATATTGCGCTTGATATATTCTTCCTCTTTGGCGATGAACTCTTGTTGGGCTTTATACTGGGCCATGAGCTGCGCGTGTCGTTCTTCGCGCTGCGTCAGGTAGTGGCTGTAGTTACCCCGGTATACTGCCAG
>CAZJBO010000258.1:0-4441 GCA_964544075.1 uncultured Anaerolineae bacterium | reverse complement strand
TGCGGCAGTATGTTTAGCGGCAAGACCGAAGAACTCTTGCGCCGACTGCGCCACGTACAACATGCTCGGCTGCGCCATGTGGTCTTCACCCCGAAGGCCGATATCCGTTACGATACCGAGCGGGTGGTGAGCCATATCGGTACTAAGATTGATGCGCATCCGGTGCGTGACATCGACGATGTGTTGGCGGTAGTGCATCAACAACCCAAACTGGAGGTTATCGCAATCGACGAAGTACAGTTCCTAGACAACCCGCCTGCCGCCACCGTAGAGGCCTGCCAGCAGCTCGCCGACCGGGGTATCCGGGTGATTGTCGCGGGCCTAGACCAAGACTTCCGTGCCCGGCCCTTCCCCCCGATGCCCGAACTCATGGCGGTTGCGGAGTATGTGGATAAGCTCATGGCGATCTGTACGCTCTGTGGCAGTTATGCCAGCCGTTCTCAGCGCTTCATCAATGGACGGCCCGCCCCCTTTGACGCACCGACGATCGCGGTCGGGGGCGAGGAACTCTACGAGCCACGCTGCCGGCACTGTTACGAATGGCCGGATGCATAGATGCATGATGGAATGCTTGAAGCAGTTATTTTAGCTATTGCTAGAATTTAAACTATACTTGTTGCAAGCATATACTAAGGAGACAGGAGTAATGTATACGAGGATCGCCCTTTGCATCATGCTATGTTTGCTCATGGGGAGCACTGTCGCAATCGCCCAGGATGGCACGCCCGGTTCGTCCGGCATCGGCGACGCTTTATACCCTGAGATGGGCAACGGCGGCTATGATGTGCAGCACTACACGATCGATATCACGGTAGATGTAGACAGCAACTTTCTCGACGGCACGGCCACCATCGAGGCGCTTGCGACGCAAGACCTGAGCGCATTCAATCTGGATTTCCACGGCTTCACCGTCGGCACGGTTACGGTCAACGATACCGCCGCTGCATACAGCCGAGAGGAGAACGAGCTTATCATCACGCCTGCTGCCCCCCTCGCAGAGGACGAGGCATTCACCGTCACGGTTGTATATAAAGGTATGCCGATGGCGATAATGAGCAAAATGCTGGGGCCGAACGGGTGGATGCGTTTTGACGGCGGCATCTTTGTCGCCGGTGAGCCGGAAGGCGCGGCGTCCTGGTACCCGGTGAACGATCACCCGCTCGACAAGGCAACCTATACCCTCCGCGTCACCGTGCCCGAACCCTACGTCGTGGCGGCGAACGGTTTGTTGCAAGAGACTATCGACAACGGCGACACACAAACCTACGTATGGGAGACCAACGATCTGACCGCCAGCTATCTCATGACGGTCAACATCGGCGATTATGTTTTGCGAAGCGAGGAAGGCCCCGGCGGTCTGCCCATCCGTAACTACTTCGCGGCGGATTTGGCGGACCGTGTCGCGCCGATGTTCGCGTCACAGGCTGAGATGATCGAGCTTTTCAGCACCTTGTTTGGGCCATATCCCTTTGAGGTCTACGGCGGGGTAGTGGTGGACGCCGACTTCGGTTTTGCGCTAGAGACCCAAACCCTATCAATCTTTTCGAGGTCTTGGTTTGATGGGGCGGAGGAGCCGGGCGACGCCGACCGCGTGATCGCGCATGAGCTGGCGCACATGTGGTTTGGCGACAGCGTCGCACTTGCGCGCTGGGAGGACATCTGGCTTAACGAAGGGTTTGCCAGCTATGCCGAGCACCTTTGGATAGAGCATGTCTATGGGCGTGATGCGATGGAAGCAGAACTTGCCGAGGTGTATGCTTTCTTGGCCTCAAAAGAGGCTAAAGAATACGGCATAGTTCCGCCCGGTAGCCCCGACGTTGATGATCTGTTCAACGAGGGGGTCTACATCTGGGGTGCATGGGTCTTGCACGCGCTGCGTCTAGAGCTGGGCGATGACGTCTTCTTCGAAATTTTGCAAACCTACTTTGCCCGCTATGATGACGGCAACGTCACCACTGCCGACTTTATCGCGGTGGCGGAAGAAGTGAGCGGGCAAGAGCTGGACGATTTCTTTGACGCTTGGCTTTACAGCGAAACCATCCCGGACGTGCCGTAGACAGATTCTGAGGCCAGGCGCCTAACACTCTGTTGTGTTAGCTCAACATATCCCTTGCAAACGCCGCGTACACTTCTGCCGCCCGCGCCACGTCTTTAAGGCGCACGTGCTCCACATCCGTATGCGCCAGGTTCGGGTCGCCGGGACCGAATCCGAGCGTTGGGATGCCGGCCTCACCCATCGTATATACGCCATCGGTCGAGAAATCCCAGTGAGTGACCGGTGGTGTGTTGCCCAAGATGCTCGCAGCGCACTGCTTGAAGCTCGTCAAGAGTGGGTGGTCTTCGCCGAGCACCCAGGCCGGGAACGCCTCACGCCGCCGACACTCGTAGCCCGTGTACGAGGTCGCGGCATAGTTGGTGACCTCGACCGTAGCGGGCAGCCCTTCCCGCGCGATGATGGCTTCCACTTGTGCCAACGCACCGCCGGCTGTCTCGCCCAGGGTGAGGCGGCGGTCAAGATAGAAGGTGCAGCGGTCGGGCACGGCGTTTAGGCTGGGGCTTTTGCTCTCGATGCGGGTGAGCGCGATGCTGCCGGGGCCGAGCAGTGGGTCGCCGGCAAATTCCATCATCTGGATATTAAAGATTACCTGCATGGCGGCATATACCGCGTTCTCGCCGTGCCACGGTTGCGCGCCGTGGCACGATTTGCCATGCACCGTCACTCGGAGCATCACACGCCCTCGGTGTCCTCGGCTGATCTGCAAATCCGACGGCTCGCCAAGCAGCACCCAGTCTGGACGTACCCCCTCTTCTTCGATCAACACCTGCATCGCCAGACCCTCGCACGGTTCTTCCTGGGGCACAAAAGCTAACACCAGGCTTCCCTTGAGCTTATCGGCTTGTGTCTGTACAAGCACCGCTGCGTAGGTCATGGCGGCCAGCGCGCCTTTCATATCGACGCTGCCCCGCCCATGCAGCACGCCGCTTTGCACGATGCCGCCATACGGTGCGTGCCGCCATGCTTTCGGGTCGGTGACACCCACCGTGTCCATGTGCGCGTTGTAAAGCAATGTCGGCCCTTCGGCATTGCCGACGCGCACCACCACAGTGCCCACGCGGTCTACCGTCACGTCGCCGACGCCCAGGCGTTTAAGCTCGGCTTGGATCAGTGTCGCCACATCCCCCTCCCGTGTCGAGGGGCTGGGCGTGCGCACCAAGCGCTGTGCAAAGTGGAACAGACTATCGCGCCCGACCGAGCTGAGCCGCAGCCGCGCGTCGGTGTCTTTTTTTACAAGCGGAGGCATCTGTCTTTCTCCTCATCATAAGGAAGCATATAAGCACAAGAAGCAAGGGTAATCAGTACGCCCCGCTGCGCATCAGAACGCGCGGCAGAGTGCGCATCAAGATTTGCAAGTCCATGCCTAGGGACCAGTTCTCGACATAATAAATATCCATCAAGCACATCTCTTCGAACGCTACGTCCGCGCGTCCGCTTACCTGCCACAGCCCCGTGATGCCGGGCGGTGCGTCAAGGCGCTTGCGTTGCCAGTGCTCATATTGCGCCACTTCGGAAGGCAAGCCGGGGCGGGGGCCAACCCAGCTCATCTCGCCGCGCAGCACGTTGATGATCTGCGGCACCTCATCAATGCTGAAGCGCCGAATCCAGCGCCCGACACGGGTAACGCGCGGGTCGTCCCGCATCTTGAACAACGGCCCGGTCGCCTCGTTATAGGCCTCCAGCTCGGCGCGCTTCGCCTCGGCATCGGTGACCATCGAGCGGAATTTATAGGCGTTGAAGGTCTTGCCTCCCTCGCCCACGCGCTCTTGCTTGAAGAACACCGCGCCCGAATCTTCGAGGCGAATCGCCAGCCCGACGAGGGCAGTAATCACGAGGAAGGCCGGTAGGCTGGCAAGCGACAGCGTCAGGTCTAATGCGCGTTTGGTCAGGCGGTTGCTTAGGGGGCGCGTGTGCTTGCGGTTGATGCTGAGCAGCGGCAGCCCTACCAGCGTCTCGACTTGCACTTGGCTTAGGCTAAGCTGGAACAAGTCCGGTACCACACGCACCGGGACATCGCGCCGTGTGCACCACTTCACCGCCTTGAGAATCTTTGGGTATTCTTGCCACGGCAGGGTGATAATCACCAAATCCACCGGGTTTTTATCCAAGAATGCCGGCAGGTTATCCACCTTGCCCAGTGCGCGCACCCGCCCGATATCATGTTCGTTCTTCGTTGGGTTGTCGTCTACGAAGCCCACCGCCTGATAGCCTAAATCGGGGCGCGAGACGAGCGCTTGCATCACCGAACGTCCCACCGCTCCCGCTCCTACGATCAAGACGCGCTCGACCCCTATACCGTGCGCTCGCATCAGCGACTGTATTTCGCGATATACCATGCGTGCCGTGCCCAAGAAGAGCAGAACAGCGCCTGCTGTCTCGACGAGC
>CAZJBO010000257.1:0-4498 GCA_964544075.1 uncultured Anaerolineae bacterium | reverse complement strand
TGACCGCTTGTTCCGCTCGGTAGAGCTGATAAAGGAACCGGAGCGCGCATACCTGGGCCGGCGCTTCATACCACGCGAGCGCTTCCCTGAAAGGGCCGCGCAGTGCTGGTCGCCGGAGATGTGGCGCGCGATAGAGAAGAAGGTCAAGGATAACCGCTACGATGTGCTGCATCTCTTCGGTGGCATAGCAGTCTATGAATATTTCAACGTCGTCAGCAAATACCCAAACGTCATAACACCCTACGAATCCTATAGCTTGCTCTTGCAGAGCCAGACTAAAGAAGGCTCTGGCAGCACGCTCCTCGAACGGCTGGCGGCACGTCTGCGCTTGAGCATGGCGCGCAACTATGAGAGCTGGATGTTTAGCGGCTTCCACCATACCGTCATGGTGTCACAGAAGGATGCTGCCGTGGTCCGTGAGCTGGACGCCTCGGCGCACATCCAGGTGATCCCCAACGGGGTAGACCTAGAAAAGTTCTCGTCCTCAGACGTGCAGAGCAAAGAGCCTATCGTGATGTTCACGGGGAATTTTGGCTATAAGCCCAACCGGGACGCCGCGTTGGTTTTGGCGAAGAAGGTCTTCCCGCGCATCCGCAAGCACGTACCTGAGGCGCGCTTGATGCTGGTCGGCGCGAACCCGCCGCCCCATATGCAGCAGCTCGACGCAGTCGAGAACATCACGGTGACCGGGCGGGTGCCGGATATGCGCGTCTATCTGGACCAGGCCGCCGTGTATGTGAGTCCGCTGCGGGTGGGCGCGGGCATCAAAAACAAGATACTGGAGGCTATGGCGATGCGTGTTCCGGTGGTCGCCACGCCCTTGAGCTTCGACGGCATCGCCATAACCAAGAACAAGAACGCTTTTGTAGCGAAGAAACCTTCCGAGATGGCCGAGTGGACGGTGGCGCTCATCAAGAATCCCTCGCTCCGCGATCGCATCGGCGCGGCAGGGCGGGCGTTGATCGAGCAGCGCTACACATGGACTTGTGTTGCCGACCAGTATGAGATGCTTTACGAATCGGCTATCGAGAAGCACAAAGCGCGTCTTTAAACTATGCGGAATTACCCCAAAACATTGGTCATCGTCCCGGCCTTCAATGAGGAAGCAAGCCTTGCACACGTGGTGAGTCTGATCCGCGAACATGTGCCCTGGGCCGATATCGCGGTGGTGAATGACGGCTCGCATGACCGCACCGCCCGTATCGCAGAAGGCCTGGGCGTGGTTGTGCTGCACATGCCCTTTAATGTGGGCATCGGCGCGGCCATGCAGACCGGCTTTATGTATGCAGAGCAGCACGGCTATGCGGTGGTGGTGCAGAACGACGGCGACGGACAACACGACCCGTGCGAAATCCCCGGCCTGGTGCAGGCGCTCACGGCAGGCGGCGCGGACGTGGTTGTGGGGTCGCGCTATCTGGAGCCGCGCGGTTATGTCACGCCGCCGATGCGCCGCTTCGGGATCGTTATCCTCGCGGCCTTACTCTCGCTCGTGACGCGCCGGCGCGTCACCGACCCCACATCGGGCTTCCGCGCCAGCAACCGCCGCGTGATCGAGTTCTGCGCGCGGCTTTACCCGCACGACTACCCGGAGCCGGAGTCGGTGGCTATGTTCTGGCGGGCCGGGCTGCGTTTGAGCGAAGTGCCCGTTACGATGAACCCGCGCTATGGTGGTCAGAGTTCGATCAACTGGTGGCGCTCGGCCTATTATATGGTCAAGGTGCTGTTGGCGATCTTCATAGAGTTGCTGCGGAAGGTTCCGAGGGTGGACGACGAAAGTTAAAGCGGAGAGGCCGAGCTATGCATCACAACGATCGTCCGGTCATCATTGCACTGGTTTGCGCTGTGTTGGTGTTGGTTGTCATCATCGAGCTGGTACGGCGGCGCAAGCTGAAGGAAGAATACTCGTTGCTGTGGTTGCTCACGGGCGTCTCGCTGATCGTACTGGCACGCTCGCGGCGCTTGCTCGACGCGCTGGCGGCAGCGGTGGGCATCGCCTATGGACCGACGGTCTTGTTTATCATGGCCTTTGGGTTTATGTTCATCATATTGCTGCACTTCTCGACGGTGATTAGCCGCCTCTCGGACGAGAATAAGAAGCTCGCGCAGCAGATCGCGATTCTGCAATGCGAGCTGCGTCGTCGCAGTGACGCGGACGGAGAAGACGCTGTATCTATTCATCTAGAGCTTTGAGCCTTTGGTCACCAGACCTTTAGGCCCCTAACGCGACAAAGCCGCGCAAATGCAGGTCACCTCCGCGCAGGCGGAGGTGTGGGGTTGTGGGGTGACCGGAGGGAATGCCCCCGGCTCAAAGCCCCCACAGAGAGCAGGTGAACAGATACAAGACGCTTAATGGTGCTCAGCCGGGAAGCGTGCGACTCATTGGCTTGTTCTGCGTATAATAACTACACGGCAGATTTATAGGAGCACGCTATGTCACAGAAAAGACCGCGCCGAAGCTGCGGCAGCCATTTGGCCGCGCTCACGGTGGGCTTCATCGCGTTGATTTATCTCGCAAACCCTACCTTAGGCTTTATCGAATTCATCCCCGACAATTTGCCGTTGGTCGGCAACCTGGATGAAGCCGGGGCAACCTTGCTGTTGCTCAACAGCTTGCGCTTCTATGGCATCGATATGTTGGCCCTCTTTGGTAATGGCGGCAAGGCGGGTAGGCAGGGCAATGTAATAGATGGCGAGTATCGCGAGAAGCCGCCGCGACGACGTTAGCGACCCGCGTGCTCACCCCTCTTTAACTTGTCGGCCTATACCGGCAGCGGTGCTGCATCGCCCAGGCGGAAGACTGCCAAAGCCTCGTCGTGTACAAGGCCGTTGCTGGCGATAATCTGTTCGGCGGCAAGCATACCGGCGCGCCCACCGTCGAAGTCGGACACCATGCCGCCGGCCTCTTGTACCAATAAAGCACCGGCTAAGATATCCCACCTACCTAGACGCTGTTCCCAATATAGGTCAAGCCGCCCCACCGCCACCCATGCCAGGTCTAGGGCCGCTGCCCCGATGCGCCGCACACCCTGAGTCCGTTTTATGAAACGGCGCCATTCGGCCAGATTGTTCTTCGTGGCGGTCCATCGGTCATAAGGGAAGCCGGTACAGACGAGCGCGCGCGCCAGCTTCGGCGTGCCGGAGACGTGAATGGCGGCCCCGTTGAGATAGGCGCCATACCCCTTCGCCGCCGTGAAGCATTCATCGGACACCGGCGCGTAGACCACGCCCACCAGCGGCTCGCCTGCCGCGTCAACGAGCGCGATCGATACGGCGAAGTAGGGCAGGCCATGCGCAAAGTTGGTTGTGCCATCGAGCGGGTCTATGAGCCAGGAATATGTGGCTTGTGCAGAAGGTGCGCCCGTATCGCCGCCTTCTTCGCCGTAGATGTGGTGCGTCGGGAAGGCGCGTTTCAGAGCCTCGGTGATGAAGGCTTCGGATGCGCGGTCGGCTTCGGTTACCAGATCGACGACGCCCTTATAATCGATTTGGTGGGTATTGCCGGCGTGCTGCCGGAGGATAACGCCGGCTTGTTGCGCAATATCGCGGGCCTGGGCCAGGGTGCGTTCGAGATCGAGTGTCATAAGAGGGTTGCTCCACATACTATTCGGCAAACAGGCGCGATTATAACCCGGAGGCGAGGGCTGTGCCTGTTTGCTGTCGGCACCGTCGGATTCTGTGCCGCCGGTGCATGGTATAATGGGTATTAATCTTTGTAGGAATGTGCTGCGATGGATATGCAAGGAGAACTTCTCGACGCGGCCAGGGGAGCATTAGAGAGAGGTAGTCTTGCAGAAGCCGAGGCCTTGCTTCGACAGCTTCTCGATGCCGACCCCTATGTGGCCGATGCATGGTATATGCTTAGCTTGGCGCTTGACTCTGACCTGAGAGACGATCAGATCACTTGTCTACGCAATGCCCTGGTTGCCGACCCCGAACACCAAGAGGCCGGTGTGCGGTTGGATGCCCTGGTTGAAGAAGGTATCACGACCGCAGCGTGGGCGAACAAACGCCACGAGAGATTGCTCGACGAAGCGCGGGACGCAGAGCTTGAACAGCTCGTGTTCATCTCGAAAGTAGATGACTACGGAGCCGACACGCTCGACGACCCGATGCAATGCCCATATTGTGGCACGGTTAATCCGGAAGAATATAAACGCTGCATCCACTGCGGGCAGAGCCTCATGTATACCGTGCCCAAATCTGAGACGCCCGGCCCCTCTCTGCAAACCGCGATCTTGCTCGGCGGGATATCGGGCCTTTTGGGGCTATTTGAGCTGAGCACGGGTTTGTTGTGGCAGTGGTTCGCGACCCTGGACGAAAGTAGTTGGCTGCACCGGGCCGCCGGGGGCGCATTGGGCGGCGATGGTGGGAAGTTTCTGTTCGGCGATGTGTTGAGCGCAGATTCTTCCATTAATCAAATGGCGAAGGCTATTATCATCATCAGCGTTGTGCGCTTGGTCTTGATGGCTGCTTTCTGGTTTGGTGTGCGCCAGCGCTG
>CAZJBO010000256.1:0-4510 GCA_964544075.1 uncultured Anaerolineae bacterium | reverse complement strand
CGCAAGACGCTGGGTTGGATGGAGATAGGGATGGCCCATGTTTTGTTGTCGCGCTGCAGGTGGGGCAAGAGGTTGCCGACAACGTCGTTGCGATCGAAGTAAGGATCGGCGTCGATGAAGGGGTCGAGGTTATATACAAGCGCAGGGTTCAGGTCGGGCACTGCGTTGTATGGGAGATAGAAGCAGTCATAATCCTGGGCTAAGGTCTTCACATCGGGCATCATCTCAGTATTAAACACGATCTGGCCGACTTCAGGATCGTTGGCGACGAATTCATCTATTGCCTGATCCCACTGTTCCGCATTGAGCAAAGGCGAGAAGAAGGACTGGTAACCAAAGCGGAGGGCGATCTCGCCTGCTCCCAGTACAGGCGTAGGTACAGGCGTGGCGACATTGATAACAGTGTCGGTCCGGCGGCGCTCGGCTTCTTGTAGATTAGAGATAGCCGAGGCCTCGGCGTCTCGCAGCGCAGCGGGTATATCTATGTTAGCGTCCTCTTGCATCTTATTAATGATAGACGCCAGATAACCGCCATAGCGCAGCTCAGAGGCCGGCAGTGCGCTCCACACGGCATCCTGAAGGAAAGCCTCAACTTCGGGCGAAAAGTCGGAGAAGGCCATTTGGTCTTCCGTCTCGCCTGAAGCCCCGTCCAGACTCTGGCGGGCCGGCATAAATTCGAACAAGGCATCGACGGCGCGGGCACTGTTGCTGATATATTTCGCCAGCGCGTACGCGATCTCCGGATAGGCAGTGCCGGCGCTCACGGCAAAGCCTTGTGCCTGCAAACCAACTACGGAGCCGGGCAAAAACATCGGCACAGATTTTGTTTCCTCGTCGTCGGCAAGCGACCAGAGGCCGTAGGTAAGTTCGACGCGCATAGGCACACTGCTCCCTCCGAAAGATACCGTCACAGCATCGTCGGGCCAAGATGTGACGCCCTCGGATTCGAGCTTGGCCCACTCCGAGAGCAAAGGTTCAAGCGCCGGGTTGCTCAGATAAGGTGTTTCGGGAGTGGTGCTAACGTCATAGAAACCGGCGCCGACCAACGAACGGAAGAGCAGTACCAACTCTGATGAGTAGATCTCGACGCCCGGTACGGCGACCTTGCCGTTCTCGTCGTACTCGGTGAGCGCGCGAGCGGCAGAAACGAAGTCGTCCATAGTCCATTGCGCGTTGGGGTAGGCGAGTCCGGCACGGTCGAAGGCGGCAGGGTTATAGTTAAGGGTAATCAGGTTGAGGCCAACCGGGATACCCCACACGCCCTGGTCCCACTGGAACGACTGCCACGCCGCAGGGTAAAAGTCGTCGGGATAGAGCGTAGCATCTCCGCCGGTAAGCGGTGCCAGGTTCAAGAAATATCCGGCGCGTGTAGATTCGACCGACATATTAGAGGCATCAACGAACAGCACATCGGCGGCTTTTACATAATCGGCGACCGCCTCAAGGTGCCCGTCCAATCCGGAGGCAGGAGAGGGGAAGAAAGGATTGGCGCCGTCGACAACCTCGACCTTAACGCCATGCTCGGCCTCGAAGTCGGCAAATAACTCTTCATCAAAGTTGTCGGTCAGATATTCAGGGATCGCGATAGTGATTACGGTATCGTTCTGCGCGCGTGTGGTAGCAAGCGGTGCGACCGCGCCGACAAGCAATAGAGCGACCAACACCACGGAAAAGAAACGGCTGTGCAACTTCATAGTAAAGATACTCCTTTAAAGAAACACTTGTAACAAAAATGCTGTGAGAACACAAAAGAACAAGGATGGTTATTCACCTCCCCCATCCCCAATTTGACAAGCACTTGTGCCAGACCATATGTATATACTATACGTATAGTACATAAACACTGTTTCAGTACTGTTGCAGAATTAGTACTTCTACCTTGCTCTCCGGGGGCATCGCGCCGCTTGAATACTTCCGGCCCGAAGCCCCATGACACAACAGGCGAGTAGGTACTAAGGAGGCGAAGACGCATGTTCCGTAAGACGTTTCTATCGGTGTTGGTGCTCATCATGGTCACCATCACAAACGCTACATTCCACCGCCCGGCACGCGCACAAGACATTCCCCACGCACACACGACCCTAAAGCTCAATCTACGCGCCGGCCCCGGCGATGACCATGCGGTTATCGCCATATTGCCCACCGGCACACACGTCATCATTGAAGCGCGCGCCGACGGCGGCAGGTGGCTGCTGGTGCACACAGCAGAGGGCGCGGCGATATCGGCACGCGGCTGGGTGTGGGCTGCCTATCTGGTGCTTGCAGACGGCGCAGATATTGGTGCGCTGCCCGTCAGCACAGAGCAAGTGAACACCCCGCCGACATCGCCCAGCCCCACCGCCCCGCCAGAAACCCTCGGCGCCGGGACCGTGAGCACCACGACCCGCCTTAACTTGCGGACCGGGCCGGGCGTCAACTACACCATCATCACAACGCTGGCGGCGGGCGCGCGCATGGAGGTTGAGGCATACTCTAAAGATGGGACGTGGGCAAAGGTGCATACCGAGGACGGCAGCACATGGGGTTGGGCGGCGGCGCGCTTCTTGATAGATGCCGCCTTTGTCGATGCACCGCCGCCGCCCATCGTCTCGATCGGCAGCCGCGTGCGCGCGATCTACACGCATGGGCAAACGCTGGGGAATAACCCTTATCGGTTTTCCCGGCTGGGCGATTGCAACAGCCGAAACCCCTTCTTCCTCATGCCTTTTGATACCGGTGCCTACAACCTGGGGCAATATGCCTATCTCCAACCGGCCATAGAACACTTCAGGGGCGCGTTTGCGCGTGAGGGCCAGGCGGTCTTCGGCAGCGGCAGTGCATGGGCAGTGCTCGACTCCACCTGGTCGGACCCGGCATACTGCCACGCCAAAGAAACCCCAATCGCGTGCGAGTACCGCATCAACCGCCCAAGCATTTTCCTCATCAGCTTCGGCACCCATGACGACCCATCACGCTTTGCCGACGACCTGCGCGCCATCATAGACTTCTCGATTGCGCATGGCGTCATCCCCATACTGGGCACAAAGGCCGATTGGGTGAACGACAACAACGTTATCATCGCACAGGTAGCCGCCGAATATGACTTGCCGCTGTGGGACTTTGGCACCGCAGCACAAGCCCTCCCCAACCACGGGGTACGCGAAGACGGGGCACGCCTAAGCTACTTCTTCCCACTCGACTATGCGAATCCGCAAGCGCGTGCGACCGGGCATACACTGCGCAACCTAATGGCATTGCAGATACTCGACGCAGTATGGCGGGGAGCAATGCAGTAAGCTCGTCCTTGCCGACCTTTACTGTGTGCAGCCTTCCAGATTAGAGCAGAAGGTCTGGCAGACCTCAGGGCGCGTGGCGGCATACAGGAAGTAATATTCGTTGCCGTCGCGCTTCAGCGTATAGGTATTGCTGCAAGGTTCGATCGCCGAGACCATATCCGGGCCTTCGTCACTCGGATGCACACAGTTGATAAAGGTCTGCGGGTTCGTGAGACGGTTGCGGTCCACGATGACGATCACACCTGCCGAAAGCACGTCGGCCTCGTTGGTAAAGATGCGTCCGCTGACCGCACCGGCATCTTGATAGCACTGCATAATGCGGTCCACACCCTCGACAGCAAACGCAATCTCAGGCTGTCCGGCCAAGATGGACGCGCCCTGCCCCATCCGGGTGAGCGCCTCGGTGAGGTCTTCGCCTTCGGTGACTTTATACCCGGCAATGTCGGGCATCAGGTCATTGGCGTCGGGGCTGTTGGCAGGATTGCAAGCGGCAGCAATAAACAATAGAGCGGTAAGCAACAACAGGCTCTTGATTCTCATGACATTCTCCTTCATTCAACAACAGAGGCATGTTTTACCTGACAAACACGCCGTTTCATAGAGTGGTTTCGCTATCGGGTTTACAAGAATACGCACTGTCCATGCATCCGTCGCCACCTATTGTATCACAATGCGATCCGACACATTTGTGTTACACTCGTGTCCCGTCGGTAGTGAACAACAAGCCCGCCGTCGTGTGCGCCGGCTTGAGCAAGGATGAGGGCAAACAATATGGTCAAAATCAAACCCAGCATCTTTCGTACTTACGATGTCCGGGGCAAATCCGGCGTCGATCTTGACCCCGGAGTCGCGCGGCAGATTGCCCGTGCCTTCGCTGCCTACCTGGATACACGCGGCACGCGCCGCGTCATCATCGGCTACGACTTACGGCCAAGCTCAGCCGAGATGTCCGCGAGCCTGTGCGAAGGGTTCATAGCATCGGGCTGTGATGTGCTCAACATCGGCTTGGTGGCGACGCCCGTGCTCTATCATCAAGCAGCAAGGCTCGATGCGGGCGGCGTGATGGTGACCGCGAGTCATCTAGGCAAGGAATACAACGGCTTCAAGCTCATGGTAGGCCGCGAACCATTATACGGTCCGGCGCTCAAAGCACTCTATGCCCACATCGAATCCGGCGATTTTATCGTGGGCAAGGGCACCTGCCGCGACGTGGAAGGTGTCAACGACTTATATAT
>CAZJBO010000255.1:0-4510 GCA_964544075.1 uncultured Anaerolineae bacterium | reverse complement strand
CTTTCCGCAAATCACCGGACTGGCGCGGTTTGGTGGCCCTCTTGGATGTGTACGCCGGTCCAGACGATCTTTTCGTCCAGAACGAACCCGACCCGGCGCTAGATTATTACTACGACCGCCCGCACGTCACCATCCCCACCGAGGGCACCGCGCCCCGCTCCGACACTGTAGCCAAACTTGATGCGGCGCTCACGGCATACCGGGCGCTTTGGTTCGTGCCGGCGGTCAACCCGGCTTGGGATGCAGATATGACCGTGCTTCATTACTTAGAGGCCAACGCACAGGCTATCGGCGAAGACTGGGTGGGGGATTTTCGGGTTCAGCAGTGGCGCGCCTGGGAGGTGCGCCCCGCCGAACTGGACGCACTCCCCTTGCACACCGATTTCTCTATCGGGGGCTTTGTCCGTATGTCGGGCTGTGATGTCTACCCACCCCTGTCCGACGATGGCGTGCTGCGCGTACCGCATGGTGAGCGCGTGACACTCCTGCTCTACTGGAGACCAACCGCTGCTGCCGACCGCGATTATGTTGTCTTTGTCCATGTGGTCGGGGCGGTCAACCCTGCCACCGGTGCGCCGTTGTGGGCACAATCCGATCATCCGCCCCAATCGGGGCGCACATCCACCGGCACTTGGGCGCCCGGTTCGACGCTGCGCGACGTGTTTACTCTAGACCTTGCCGACGTGCCGCCCGGCGAATATACGGTGCAGTTTGGGCTATACGATTCGGCGACGGCAGAACGAGTGAGCATCGCAAGTGCGCCGGATGATGCGCTTAAATTGTTCGAGCTTGTAGTCTTGCCGGACTAAGGTTTTCTCTCCGGCGCGTAAGCGTGGTATCATGCTATCTGTGCAGGTTTCTATCGCCGAGGAAAGGATTACACCATCCACACCTTAACCCGCTTCCGGTGGATACTCCCGCTTGGCTTACTCGCGTGCGCGGTCGGCGCGGCGGCCTACCTTGCCGGACGCGGCGCGCTCACGCCGCCGGTCTCTGACACCCCCTTGATGACCGTCACCATCGCCACTGCCGAACCGCTCGCCCCGGTGATCGAACCCTTTGCCCAAGTTGACCCCGCCATCGTGGGCGCGTTACAGATGCCCAACGTGCGCCCTCTCGACTCGCTGGGCGGGCGAGTAATGCCTGTCGGGGCATGGCTTCCCGTAACCGGCAACACGATGTTCCGTCTCCCCACACCGACGCCTACCGCGACCTTCACCCCATCCGCAACCCCGCTGCCCACTCTCACGCTCACCCTCACACAGACCTTGACCCCTACCTTTACCTTGATCCCTTCCCCGATCCCACAGAACGGCATGGTTCCGCCGGGCGGCGTGTGGGTCAACGGCGCGTTCATCCCGCCCGACTGCGCACCTGCCGGGATGCCGGTCGGCGGCCCTTTGACGCAGCGCTTCCACAGCGCCCACATCGGGATTGATATTGGTATCCCGATCGGTACGCCGGTTGTCACCCCACACAGCGGTCAGGTGATATATGCCGGCTGGAGCGAACGTGGTTATGGCAACCTTGTTGTGGTGAAGAACAACCGATTCATAACCTATTACGGGCATTTCAATTCGGTGAGCGTGGTCGTTGGGCAGTGGGTGACCGCCGGAAGTGTGGTAGGACTCAGCGGCAGCACCGGAAATTCGACCGGACCACATCTACACTACGAGATACGTATCGACGATATCCCGGTCGATCCCCTGACCTTCGAGTCGCGCGGGTATCCGCATTGTTAAGAAGATGTATTGAGAGGTGGGCGTCGGTTAGAGCAGCGTCGGGCATAGTCCGCTTTGGTATAGTTGGTCCTAAGTTGGTTTTGGGTTAGTGGGTTGGCTTTGCCGTGATCTTCCTTTTGCTAACTTTAGCTTATACGAGGAAGCATCCGTTACAATATGGTTAGGCTTCGGTACGAAGGTTGTTCTTTCCCCCTTCAGGGGCTTGTCAAAACTGAAACTTAGAATTACTATGAAGGCATCGTGGTTTTATCGTATGGAGCTTAATTGTGCCTAAAGGAAACCGAAACACAGCGCCTAAACACAAGACATCGTCTCCTTACATTTCAGCCCGCTTGCGCATCCTGGCCGTGCTCGGTGGAATGCTCGTGCTTCTGGTGACCATCGGTGCCTATTTGGTATCCGGCAAGCTGGCGGCCAGCCTTGAGCAGAACCAAAACGATCAATTAGCCGCCGCCGTCGATAGCGCCGTGCAGGGCATGACCGACTTTGAGCGCCGACACATTGAGGCGCTCGACCGGGTGCGCGGCACCAGGGCCGTACCCGAATCTGTGATCGCGAACGATGGGGAGACAGTGCAAGAACTCATCGAGCCGTTGGCGGATAACGCCGGTCTAAACAGCGTCATCGTGACAGGACGTGGCGGCACCGAGGTGTTGGGCTTGCAGCGGGTTAGTGTCTCCGAGATATCCGGCACCAAGCACACCCAGGGGGATACCGAGGCCGCCGAAACCGTCGGTATGGGCGGCCCGGTCGATTATGCGGTTAGCACCGGCACCGAGCTTGCCTCTCTGCCGATGGTGGCGGCTCTCTTGCAGAGCGATGCGGACCTCAGCGCGCGCCCAATCGGGTTGGCGCAGACCCCGCAAGGCTTCGCGTTCTATACCGCCGGGCCGGTGGTGACGCACGATGGACAAATGGTCGGGGTGGTGTTGGTCGGCTCAACCCTAGATGAGCTGACCGAGACGCTGTGCGCCCACTCCCTCGGTGAGGTGGCGCTCTACCTGCCGGACGGCACCTTGATAAGCACGACCTTTGCAGACGAGGTTGACGCGGATGATGCCGGTTTACAAGCTAAGCCCGAAGATATCGCACGCGCGCTCAAGGGCGAGGTGATGGCACGCACCGTTTGGGTTGACGGTCGCGCCTTTCGGGTGGGCTATGCGCCGTTTGGTGCGCGCGGGCAGGTGTTAGGCGTGATGGGCGTTTATATGCCCAACAACGTCTTTACGGCGACAGAGAACGGGCGACAGCTGCTCAGTTTGGTGTTCGCAAGCCTCGCAGCAGCGGTGCTGGTAGGCGTCTTGGTGATGGTAAGCGCTGTCTATACGCGCCGGCTAACGCGCATCCGCGCCACAGTCGAGGCCATCGGACAGGGCGATCTAAAGGCGCGCACCGGTATATCTGCCGGCGACGAGGTGGGGGCGCTGGGCAAGAGCATCGACAACATGGCGGTGAGTTTGCAACGCCGCATGGAGCTGCTGGCGCTCTCGCTGCGGGCGCAGCGCCGCGAGACGGTGCGGCTCAACGCGGTCTTGGCCTCGGTGCCGGATGGCATTGTGGTGCTAGACCGTGACAGCCGTGTGCTCTTGATGAACGACGCGGCGCGCAAGATGTTCGGCTCACGTCGTGTATTCCGTGATAGCAGCCTAAACGTGCTCACCGCTGTGGTGACCGATGTGCTGGGGCCGCTGCTCGCGCCGGGGATTTATGCGCTGGGCACGCCGATACGGGCGCTGGTGAATAACCGCGTCTTGGAGGCACAGGCGGCGGCGGTCATGGCAGAGGGGAAGCGGAAGCAGCGACGCATTGGTACGGTGATCGTGCTGCGCGATGTAACCTCAGAGGTGCGCAGCGCGTTGGCGCGCGAAGAACTCATCGCGCAGATGGCACAACGGGTGCAGCACGTGACCAACACGGCAGCCTCTGCGACCTATGCCGCCCCGCTGAGTCTATTCATGCAAGGTATGCAGCAAAACATGATCTCTCTAGAGCGCATGTTGTCCGAGCTGCGTGATCTGAGCACCCTAGACCGGCATATGCTCAATGTGGGCACATTGCCGTTCGCGGTATCCGACTTTGTATCGGCGCTGGTGCAAGACTGGCAAGCGAGCATCGAACGCGCCGGACTGAGCGTGCAGGTGACGTTGCGGGAGCGTGGTTTATTCATCTTAGGCGACGAGCGGCGGCTGCGCTGGGCGCTGGGCAATCTCATCGATAATGCGGTCAAGTATACACAGCGCGGCGGCACGATCGGTATTGTCGTAGAGCAGGGCAACGACTCGGATGTGGTCCTTACGATCAGTGATAATGGCGTTGGCATCAGCAAGGAAGATCGTCCTTTTGTCTGGCAACGTTTCTTCCGTGGCACACCGCGTCGCCGCGATGGTAAGGTGGTGCGGCGGGCCGGCAGTGGGCAGGGTCTATATATCGCCAAGCGGGTCATCGAGGCGCACGGCGGCACGATAACGCTTGATAGCTGGCAGGGTGCGGGCACCGATGTGCGTCTAACCTTGCCGCTGGTATCGCCGGAGCCGGTGGAGGGTTGGCCGGGCACGGAGGATGTGACAACCGTCGATACCGGGCGCTATACGGTGGAAGAGTTGGGGACGCTGCCACTGGATGAATGGCAGGAAGAATAAGACGGGGATAGACCTTGCTCACCCCCGAAGATAGCAACGCTTCAAATAGCAATAGCCTTAGCTCAGAGGCATACGGCAGCACCACCATCCCCCCTCGATAACGTTTTATGCGAATGAATACGGCTTCTT
>CAZJBO010000254.1:0-4512 GCA_964544075.1 uncultured Anaerolineae bacterium | reverse complement strand
GAGAAGAGCATAGCGTCCAGGTTGGCGCGCAAGGTATCGGGGCTTTGGAAGGGGTTGTCATCAAAGTCAACCAACAGCACCGCCAAGCGCACCTCTCCCCTGGGCAGGGGTGGCGCCGCGCTGCGCAGCAGAGCCGGTGCGCCGGGGGGAGCGCCGATCCGCATAGAGAACTTGGCGATGCGCTCCGGCGGGTAGATACTACCATCGTTGAAGCCCGGCGTATGGTGTCGGCCTTCGGGCGCGGTCACCACAAGCCGGAAGCTAAAGCCGCCGACATCCATCATGTTCGCAGCAAGACGCTTGGCCTCTTGCGCGATCGCCTCGGCCACTTCAGGCGAAGGTGCGACGTGGTATAGGCCGAAATATACTGGGTTGATAGAGATCATAGGGTTTCTCTCCATTGCTTTGCTTTCCTGGGTCACGGCAGACAGCTTGCCTACCACACTCACACGCCTCACATGCTCCGGTCGCCGGCCAGCTTTAGGTCTTCGGTATTGGCATAATAACCGCCGCCCCACTCGTCGCCACGGAACTCAACGCGGAGGTGCACTTTAGCTTTGGGCCGAAGCAATTTATCATGAACCGGCCCTTGCAAAATCACCGGAATAACGTTGCCGACCTCCTCGGCACAGAAGTTTGCCAGGTCTGCAACGTTTTCCGCTTCATCAACCAACAATGCTAAAACAGGGAATTCTTGCCCATGTTCCGGAGATTTCAAATCTTGCACCGTCCCGACTACCAGGCTGGCGTTAGGCATCACCGGTGCAGCATTCATCAGTGACCCTTCCATCAATAACCCTCCCGCTCAGACTGAGCCTTCTGACTATACCACACGAACACGTGTTGTAACCCAAAGTATAGCACATCTCCCGGCAGCGCTCGCGCTCAGGGCCGGCGGTGCGCCGAGGATACCGGGCGCACACGGATAATCAAACCCTCTTGCACCGCCACATATAGGTAACCCTCCGGCCCTACCGCCACATCTACGGGGTGTTCGGGGAAGAAGCTGGTCTCGGTCTCGCTAAGCCACCACGAAGGTTCGGGTGTATGGGCGTCGGGGATCACGCGGTAAACCGTACCGGTGGGCCTGCCATCCGCGCCGAACTCAACCGTGAGCAGCTCATATCCGGCAGGCTTGGGGAGGTTCCAGGAGCCATAGGTCAGTATGACCAAATGCCCCTGCATCTCCGGGAACGCATCACCCCGATAGAACAACATCCCGGCGGGTGTCGAACCGGGCGCAAACAATATCGCCGCATCCCCCTCCGCCGCACTATAATCTTCGCCCGGCACGATCAGGCTAAGCACATCCGGCGCAGCGCCGCCGCGCGCGTCACCGGCCCACAGGTCACCGGTGACAGGATGCCATGCAAAATCCATCGGGTTATGTAAACCGGCAGCGATGATCTGTGGATCGCCGCCGTCGAGCGCATAGCTTAAGATCATGCCACAGGCACTGCGCGCGTCGTCGCCACTACACGAAGCGCCCTGACTCAGGTAAAGGCGCTCATCCGGACCCACGCCAACGCTATTGGTCCAATAGCCGCCGCCCGTGGGCAGGTCATCAATCAACACGGTTTGTTCATCGGCATAACCGTCACCATCAAGGTCGCGCAGACGATAGAGGCGCCCGGCACCGGTCACGTAGAGTGCACCGTCGTAATATACCAGACCAAAGGGGTATGCTAAGCCTTCGGCAAATACTCGCGCATCGCCCGGCGCGTCCCGCACATCCAGCGCAACCACGGTGCCGTACGCGGGCCGCGCAGCATAGAGCGTGCCGCCGGTATCAAAAGCCAGCGCGCCCACCGATGCCACCCCGCCCGCGCCCAGCTCGTCTAGCAACACCTCGACACAACCCCACTCCGACTCGACGCGCGGACGTTTGTAGGGCTGTGGCTCACAGCGCCAATCGCGCTCTTCTGTGGGGCGCACCGGGAAGCTCTGCGGGGTGGGATACGTCGGCGCGCCGGGGGCCGGAACACCACCGCACGCCACCGCGAAGTACATCAACGCGACAAAGCAAAGCAACTTCCGCATAGGCAGAGACCTTCTCATCAGCGGGTAAAAACAGAGCAAGAGTATACCACCGGCAGCTTATTTTGTTGCCCACCCACAAGTTCGACCGTACAATCTTAGCTTGAAAACACTGTAATGAGTTTGTGGAGCCAGTCTATGCTATCGCGCCGCCGATTTCTTAAGCTCAGCAGTGCAGGCGCACTGGGTGCCTGCCTGACCAAACTGCCACGCATCCCTTCCCACCCCACACCCACGCCCGAACCGATAATCATCGGTCGGACGGTGGATTATGTGGGCATGTTCGACGCGCCGAGCTATGCGGCGGAAAAGATCGGCGCGTTCGGGGCCGAAGAACTGATCCCAATATACGAAGTCGTGGAGGGGCAAGGCAGCTATAACCGCACATGGTATCGCTGTGAAGAGGGATATATATACTCATCGAACGTGGTCCCTATGGAACCATACACCGCACCGCCCCCTCTGGTGACGCACCTGAGCACGTGGGGGGCATGGGCAGAGGTGGTGGCGCCGTGGAGTGACAGCCGCACCGCGCCGCGCCACGATGCCGACTTCATGTACCGGCTGTACTATTCATCGGTACATCACATCGTGAAGACACGGCGCAGCGATACCGGCGCGTGGTGGTATCAGATCGACGACCCGCGTTAC
Source organism: uncultured Anaerolineae bacterium (assembly GCA_964544075.1). Lineage (GTDB taxonomy): Bacteria > Chloroflexota > Anaerolineae > Aggregatilineales > JAFGMM01 > JAFGMM01. The sequence goes on along the minus strand of CAZJBO010000254.1, from coordinate 1,824 downwards.
GGTGAATTCTACTGGGCAGAAGCCGCCCATCTGCGCGTGCTCGGCCCCAGAGCATTCGCGCCCATCCATCCCGACGCAGAAGACAAAAGCATCGAGATCAGTTTGGAAGCACACATCCTCACCGCCTATGAGGGGGATACTCCGGTCCTGCAGACTACGATCAGCAGCGGCGAGACCTTCTTCTGGAAAGACGACACAACCGATTACTTCGAGACACCCGCCGGCGGCTATCGCGTGTTGCTGAAAGCACCGGCCCGCCACATGGGGTCGTCGGGCACCTTAGGCCGGTTCGACTACCCCGGTGTGCCCTGGTGCACCTTCTTCACCGACGATGGCCTTGCCATACACGGCACCTATTGGCACAACGACTTCGGGTGCAAGCGCAGCCACGGTTGCATCAACATGCGACCGGCGGAAGCGCTGTGGATATTCCGTTGGACCGTGCCGGAAATGCCTTACGAGGCCGAATGGATGGGCACCGGACACATGACGACCACGCCGATTTACATTTACTAGAGATACTAGAGCGGTGATAGACGATCCCTTTGGAGCGCTGCGCGACGGGCATTACCCTCAGTCACCGAAGCTCCAGCGCCAAACCGCCCCGGCTACGTCCCGATCAACAAAACCTCATCCGAGCGCTTGTTGGTCGAGAGCACATACTTGTATGCGCCATAACGCGCGATCTGTACCTTTGACTTATACCGCGCCAGCAGCTCCGCCAGCTCCGCTTCTGATGGGATGCCATCGCTCCGATACGAGACGACTAAAATGCTATCGCGAAAGCGCTCGAACAAGCGCGCAAATGCCCCGTGAATCTGCCGTTTATCGGTCCACGGCGAAGCTGGCTGCGCGCGGTTGAGACGCCGATGCTTAGACTTGTAATCGATGTGTGCGCCCCATTCGTCATACATCGTCAACCCTTCCAGGAAGTGGTAGAAAGCATGGTAATCAACACCCACGCCACGCGATGAGATATACGGAGGGTCGATGTATACCAAGTCATAGCTGCCGGGTAGCGCGCACGCCGCCATACTCAACGCACGGTTAGGCTGCCCATTATCAAACACGGCAGCATTGGCTTCGGCGGCGAACTTCCGGAAGAGCGCATCAAATGGTCTATCCCAAGTGCGCTTGTTGCCGAAAGAACGCTCTACCTCCGCCATGCGGATATACAGGTTTTTGCGGTGGAACAGGTTATAGGGTCGCTTGATGATACATGCCTGACAAAGCGCGAAGAACCCCAGCGCAAAGGTGTACGGATCATCAAGGCGGCGCAGATTGGTGATGGTCTGGTCGATCCAGGCATTCTCGGCGTCGGTGAAGTAGGTGTCGGGGAAGGTCTCTTGCACAAAGCGCGGATAGACAATATCCGTGTGCCGGGTAAGCATCCAGTCGATGTCGCCGGATGTCAGCCGCACACGGCGGTTCTCGATAAGCGCCATGCCAATGTGATAGTTAAAGCGCAATGCATCGTTATACGTGACCTGCTTACCCGCCTGCTTGAACCGATAGGCCATCGCACCCGTGCCACCGAAGGCATCTAGACAGCGCGTAAAATCCGGTACCCGTCCCGTGATCTGCGCCCATATCCACGCGCTTAGCTTGGCCTTGCTGCCCTGATATCGCGTGGCAGGGAAACACGCCAGGTTTGGTCTGTTAGGCATTGACATAATTCACGCGCCGTGCTCACCGGCAATCTCGCTCATTGTAGCGTTTCCTGGGCATTTTCGTCCCCCCACATGCATGCAGAGTACCCTGGATTCCACTTTACCTGGTGGTCCCACCTGGGCGGGCGTCAGAGCCAGCTGTTACAAGCTCCAT
>CAZJBO010000253.1:0-4530 GCA_964544075.1 uncultured Anaerolineae bacterium | reverse complement strand
GGCGCAGCCGACGTATCGCGCTTAGCCTGGGACCCCAGGCGATGTAGGCAGTGCAGACGAGGAGGGAACAATGAACGACGCACACAGCTATGCACACACCCACGCGGCCCGCTTCCGCGACGAACTCAAAGCCCTGATGCGCATCCCCAGCGTGAGCACGCTCGCGGCCCATGCCAAAGATGTGCTGCGTGCCGCCGTGTGGATCGCCGAGGATATGCAGCGGATCGGGTTCGAGCACGTCGAGGTGATCGAGGCGAAGGAATGGCTTCCGCTGGTGTACGGCGAATACAAGGGCGCCGGACCGGACGCGCCGACCGTGCTGATCTACTGCCACTACGATGTGCAGCCCGCCGACATCGCCGACGGCTGGGATACCGACCCCTTCGAGCCGGTCGAGCGCGCGGGCAAAATCTATGGACGGGGTGCGGTCGATAGCAAGAGCCACGTGATCGCGCAGCTCAAGGCCGCCGAGTCCTTGTTGGCGAGCGAGGCAGGGGCGCCGGTCAACATCAAGTTCTTATTCGAAGGCGAGGAAGAGTCGCAATCCGAGCATATCAACAGATTTGTCAAACAGAACACCGACCGTCTCAAGACAGATGTGTGCGTGATCTGCGACGGCAGTATGCCCGACCGCGCGCAGCCGGCGCTGAGCTATGCGCTGCGCGGTGCGATCGCTATGGAGCTGGAGGTCTTCGGTCCGGCCCGTGACCTGCACAGCGGTCACTATGGCGGCAATGTCCACAACCCGATTCAGGCGCTCGCGGAGATCATCGCCCGGCTGCATCACCCCGATGGCCGCGTGGCAGTGCCCGGTTTTTATGATAACGTGCTGCCGCTCGAAGCCGAGGAACGTGCCGCGCTTAAGGCGGTGCTGCCCTGGGTCGAGGCGGAGTGGGAGGCGGTAACCGGCGCACCGCAGCCCTGGGGCGAACCCGAATATACGCTGCACGAGCGGGTCGGTGCGCGCCCGACGCTGGAGCTGAACGGCATCGCGGGCGGCTTCTATGGCGACGGGTTCAAGACTGTGCTGCCTGCCAAAGCGCACGCCAAGATCAGCTGCCGCCTGGTGCCGAACCAAAACCCGGCGCGCATCTACACGCTGATCCGCGACTATGTGGCGGAGATCACGCCCCCGACGGTACGCTCTGAGCTGCGCCGCCTGGAGGCGGGCGCGCCGGGTGTCCTCATCGCGCGCGATACGCCCGCCATGCGCGCCGCCGTCACCGCCTACACGAAGGGCTGGGGCAAACCGCCCATCTTTATGCGCGAGGGCGGCAGCGTGCCGGTCATCGCACAGATACAACAATCGCTCGATGCGCAGATGGTCTTGATGGCTTTCGGCTATAAGGGCTGCCGCGCTCACGGCCCAAACGAGTATGTATACATCGACATGTTTCATAAAGGCATCGATACGGCGATCTATTTTATGCAGGCGGTCGGCGCGGAGATTTAGAGATTGAGAAAAAATTGTTAGGTTCATGACTCAAGCCGGGCAAATGCATTGCGCCGCGCTTGCATTCTACCCGGCTTGCGCACAAAATATAATAGTCGTGTAAATCTGAGGCATAGATACTATGGAGACAAACTTTTTCAGCGACATGCTGCCCTTGTGCATGGGCTGGGTGGGCCTCCCGGCCATCTCCCTCTTACTGATATTGACCTTCCTATACTATCGTCGCGGCACCCGCAGAGCATCCACCGGGCCGAGCTTGCTTACCCGCATCTGGCAGAGCATTGTGGGATTCTTTATGGAACAGCCCGACACTGCCGCGAACGTTGATGACATAGATGTAGTAGATGTAATGGGAGGGATGCCTATCATGATGTCTGAAGCCATACCCGCTGCCGGCGGGGACGATATGCCCGTGCCCGTGCCCGACAACTTGGCCGCAAGTAACATCGCCCAACCGACACCGGCCCCAGCCGGCGCGCCTGCCGATGCGGTAGAGGTGCTGCGCGTCTGGCGCGACCTCGCCGACGGCGCTTTGATTATCGACTTCGGCGGGCGACGCTATCGCCATCTCCGCGAGCTAAACAACCCCGGTCTGCGCCGCCGCTTCATCTCGATACTGCGCGCGCTCAACCAGATGCTCAACGTGCCGACCACACAAGCGCAGACTGCCCCGGCCCCCGCGCCGAAACCGCGCGTGCAGCCCGGCGGCACCGAGGAAGCCCCCAAGCCGGCGCGCACCATGCTCGGCCAGGTGGGGAAGGCGATGATCGGGAAGCGCCCCGCCGTCGAGGAAATCATCGTCGAGCAAGAGACGCTCAGCATCGCCGAACAGATCGATAACATCTTGCAATATCGGCTTAAGAGTTCAGAGCTTGCCGACCGCGCTATCCGCATCCGGTCCAGCTTCAGCGGCGGCGTGACCATCTTGGTAGACGACCACTCTTACGAGGCGGTCGGAGATGTGGAAGATACAGAGGTGCGCGCACTGCTCCGCAGCGTGATTCAGGAATGGGAAGCTAAGCAATAAAAGGCACACTTATGCCATGCCGGGGAGCCTGGAGTTGAAACCATCGGGCCACAGACACTAAAGCCCCCAACCCAGAGCTTTGAGCTGTACCCATACCCTGCTCCGCGCTCTCGGTGATAAAGCCCAAACTGCATATACCGAGCGATAATCCCAGCATGAACCAACTCCGGCTGTTGATCGAACCATCCCGGCGCAAACGCTCCCTCTGGCGCGCACTGCGGGCCGAAGAACGCGAGCTTATGGCCTTGCTGCGCCAGTTCTGGAAGCCGATCTTGGCATTTGCCCTCATCATCCTGGGCGGCGCATTGATCTACACCCGGCTCTCACCGGACGACGAAAGGATGGCCCTGGGACAAGCTATCTACTATATGCTCGACTTGATGATCTTCGCGGTCGATCCCGGCGACTTCCCCCCCGACCTGCCCCGCCAATTGTTCTTCTTCACCATGCCCGTGTTCGGCCTGACGGCGATGGTCAGCGGTGTTATCGGCTTTGGCGCAGCGCTCTTCAACCGCTCGAAGCGCAGCGCAGAATGGGAGGCAGCTTTGGCCAGCACATATAGCAACCACGTGATCGTCTGCGGCGTCGGACACCTGGGCACGCGCGTAGTCCGCCACCTAATCGAGGTCAACTTTGACGTAGTGGTGATCGAAAGCAACCCCCAAGCATCCGGCGTCGAAGAGATACGCACACACAACATCCCCCTCATTATCAAAGACGCCAGCACCTCCCAAACCCTCATCGAAGCCGGCGTCGAGCGCGCCGATACCCTCTTGGTCTGCACCGACGACGATATAGCAAACCTCGCCGTCACCATCCACGCACGCGCCCTCAACCCCAAGCTGCGCATCGTCGTGCGCATGTTCAACGATGCGCTGGCCGCCCAAGTGCACGAGAAGCTCGGCGCGGATGCCGTCTACAGCGGCTCGATGCTGGCCGCGCCGGTCTTCGCCGGCACCGCCACGCGCACAGAGGTCGCACACTCATACGCCATCGGCGGCCAAACCTTCAACATGGCGCGCATGGAGGTCTGCAAAGGCTCGACGCTGGCCGGCAAGAGGATCGCCGAGATCGAGAAGCCCCACGAACTCGATGTGGTTCTGCATATCAGCGGCGCGCGCGCCACCGCTCACCCCGACGCCAATACAATAGTGCAAGCCGGCGATGAGCTAATGATCTTCGCACGGGAAGACCTATTGCGAGAGACCGCACGACAAAACCGCACGCCGCACTGCTAGACGGCGAGAGCGCCGCCCCAAACCGTTTGGAAAAATCCGAATAAACCATATATGGTACAATTTGTATAGTTTAAGCTGACTTTTCAAGGTAAGACCCTATGCAAAAAACCACTATCCTAATCACACTACTTGCGCTCTGCCTCGGCACCATGCACACGGCATACGCTGCCCCGCCCACCCAAATCATCGGCGCATCAGTGCAAACTTACACATTCGAGGTCAACCCGACCGACCTCTCGGCATACAAAACCGCCTGGAACGCCTGGATATTCAAGCGTGCATCGGGCAGCGTCGAAGACGCGACAATGACATACCTGGCCGACGATGGCCGCCGCCTCGACCTCTCCCTACCGGCACAGGCCGAGGGGACGCTCGGCCAACGCATCGCCATATCGGATGATGGGCAGCAGATCGCATACAGCATCATGAGCGCCGACCACATAAACATAAGCATACACGTCTACGATATATCAAGCGGCGCGGTGCGCGTGGCCGAGGTCGGCGCGCGCACCACGCACACGGTTGATGACTGGAGCACGGCGATAGACTTCGCCCCCACCGGGGATGTCGCGGTGTTCAGCGTGCCCTACTTCAACGACGGGATGGCTGTAGGCTGGGATTTCTATGTCTGGGCGCTGCCCACAAACAGCATCACGCACACGCTCTCCTCAACACGCCCAGAGGTCAACCAGAACTTCGACGTCGGCTCCGCCAAGAACTACCTCCCGATGGCGGCATACCTGGGCGCAGATTGGGTCGAGTTCGGCCTCATCCCCTGGGGGGGCGATGCCTACGAAGGTATAAGCCTGATA
>CAZJBO010000252.1:0-4532 GCA_964544075.1 uncultured Anaerolineae bacterium | reverse complement strand
CGGTATAGGTTGGCGTATGTGCCGACCTGCTCGATGCGCCCCTCGTTCATCAGCACCAGGCGGTCGCCGATGCCGATCGCTTCGCGCTGGTCGTGGGTGACATAGAGGCCTGTGGTGGCGAAGCGTGCCAGGATGCGTTTAAGTTCGCCGCGCGTCTGGACGCGCAGCTTGGCGTCAAGGTTGGATAGAGGTTCATCAAAGAGAAAAATGCTCGGCTTGCGCGCGATGCAGCGTGCCACCGCGACCCGCTGCTGCTCGCCACCGGAGAGGGTGGAGGGTTTGCGGTCGAGCAGTGCGTCGAAACCGATGCCCATGATCTTCGAGACGGCTTGCACCCGTGCCGGGATTTCCTCTTCGCGCTTCTGTATCTTGAGGAAGAAGCTGATGTTCTCCCGGCTTTGCATGTGGGGGTAGAGGGCGTAGCTCTGGAAGACGATGCTGACGTTGCGCGCGCCGGGGCGTACCCCTCCCATATCTTCTCCATCAAAAAAGATGTGGCCCCGGTCGGTTTGTTCTAGCCCGGCGACCACGCGCAGCAGGGTTGTCTTGCCACAGCCGGATGGCCCCAGGATGCTGACGGTTTCGCCATCGTGGATGTCGAGGCTCACGTTGTCGAGGGCGACTATTGGGCCGGTGGGCTTGGCCTCGGCCCGACGGCCCGGCGGCGGCGTATGATAGGCTTTGCTGAGCTTGACCAGACGGACATGTGCCATGCGCGGTGTTCACTCTGACGCATCGTCCGGCACAAGCCGGACGGCGCGTTGGTCGTAGGCGTTGAACAGATTGCCTGCAGTGTATCGCACGGTGATGATGGCATCGGTGAGGGTCGTCACGCCGTTGTGTGTGATGTCGGCGTGGAAGCTGCCGGATTGGTTGGCGGCTTGCCGTGTAACCGGCACCGATGTGCTATCCAGCACCCGGCCATCGGGGAGCGCGAGTTCTATCAGGAGTGTCTCGCCGGCGAGGGATGGGCTGGTGGTACCGGCGATGTCAAACGATCTGCCGACTGCTGCGCCCGGCCCCGGCGATAGCAGATTGATGGTGAAGAGCCTGTAGCTCAGCCGTTCTTCGTCGCTGAGCTGGCGCACATAGCGGTTGGCCTGTATCCATGCGATGAGGTCGTCGAAGGCGGTCTCGATGCGCCACAAGCGCATCACGCCGTCGTTTGAGCCGGAGAGCACATATGGTGCGTTGGGGCTGAAGGCAAGGCTGTAGATGCGGCTGCGCACGTTGAATTCTATGGGGAAGCCGGGCATGATGTCGGGGTTGGCCGAGAGGGTATCGCGGCGGCTTGGTATGTTTGTCCATAGGTTGAGCGCGCCGTTCCACGAGCCGGATGCTGCTCTGCCGTCGGCGTTGAAGGCGACGCTGAGGATTTCGTCGGCGTTGGTGAGGTTGACTACACTGACGCCGGTTTCGAGGTCCCAGAAGATCAACGTCCCGCTCTCTGTGCCGGCCAGGGCATATCGACCGTCGAGGCTAAAGGCGAGGCTCAATATGGCGCTCTCGTAGGTGGGCGAGCCGATGTTGGGCACAAGACGGCTGATCTCGGTGCCATTTTCTATATCCCACAGGATTATTATGCCGGTTTCGTCGCCCGAAAGGGCGCGCTCGCCTGGTGGGTCGAAGGTGATGCTGGTGATGTTGGCATCGTGTCCATAGAAGGTTTTAAGTGGGCTGTCGTCTCGATTCTCTACTGCTATATCCCACAGGATCAGTCTGGTGCTGTCCAACGGCGCCGAAAGGCCGCGTGGACCGTTCGGTGTGAAGCTCACGCTCCAGATCGCGCTGGATAGCCCCAACCGCCAGCTGTAGGAGCTTTGCCCGGTTTCGAGGTTCCATAGGATGATCGCGCCGTTATCGGTCACCGAGAGGGCTTCTGTGCCGGCGTCGTTGATGACCAGGCTCATTATGCGTGCATCATATCCGTGCACCGTGCGCAGTTCTTTACCGCTGGCGACATCCCAGAGCCGTACCGCGCCGTCATCTGTGCCGGAGAGCGCGTGTGTACCGTCGGCGCTGAAGGCAACCGCGCTGACGGCTGTGTTGTTGTGCCGGAAGTGTTGGGCGATCGCCCCGGTTTCGATATCCCAGAGCCGCACGCTTTGGTCTGCCGAGCCGGAGACAACCGAGAACCCGTCAGGGCTAAAGGCCACGCTGCGCACTGCGCGGATGTGGCCGGCAAGCTGGAGGGTTTCGGAGCGGCTCTTGGCGTCCCATAAGCGTAGGCTGTTGTCGTCTAGGCCCAGCAAGATGTAGCGGTCGTCCGGGCTGAAGGCTGCGCTCCAAACCGCCGTGCCGTATTCCAGCTTGCGTATCTCTGCGCCGCGCCCGATGTCCCACAGGATCGCGTTGCCATCGCGTGAGCCGGAGAGGGCTTGGGTGCCGTCGGAATTAAAGGCCACCGTGCGCACGGCGTCGGAGTGGCCTTCGAAGCGGTCTACCTCGCGCCAGTTATCCACGTCCCATAGGATCACCCGACCGTCGCGCGCGCCGAACAGGGCCTGCTTCCCGGACGTGTTGAAGTCTACGCTGTAGATGGGGGAGTTGTAGTTTTCGTATTTTATTTGGTTGCCGGTTTCCAAGTCCCACAAGCGCAAGGTGCCGTCCGCCGAACCCGATAGTATGTGTTTGTCGTTGGGGCTAAAGGCGACGCTGGTCACTATGGCGTTGTGCCCGATAAAGGTTTGGACGGTTTCTCCGCTCTTGATATTGCCCAGATAGATGCTGCCGTCGGCGGTGCCGGAGAGGATGTAGCGTCCATCGGGGCTGAATGTGGCGGCCCATACCGCCGTGTCGTAGCTGAACTGTTGGCATATCTGGCCGGTCTCGACATCCCATACGATCAGGTCGCCATCCTCCGAGCCGGAGAGGATGCGCTGGCCCCCTGGGGCGGCGGCGACCGTCCACACGATACCTCTGTGGCCGTCGAAGCGGCGGCGCACGCCGGGGGCATAGGCAGCCTTGAGCAGGGCGGATTGCAGCTCCGGCGAGGGATTGTCGTCTTGCCGGACGGCCTCCCATGCGAGCGCGAGTGCCAGCCCGCTGTCGTTATTGTCCAGTGCTTGTTCTATGCCTGTGAGCAAGAGGGCTTCTTGTTGGGCCTCGGCAATGGCGAGGACGGCTGCTTCGGCTTCGGCGGTGGCGGTGGCGACTTGGGCGGTGGCGGTGGCGGCGGCGACTTGTGTAAGGGTGGTTTGTAGGGATATGGCGTCTTGTGTGACTGTACCTTCGAGCGCCACCATCGCGTTGTTTGCGGCGTCCTTGCTGGCGTTTCTGAAGATGAGCAGGGCGGCGAGTGTGCTGATGAAGATAATCCCCAGTGCGACCGCCGCGCTTAGGAGGCGCTGTCTTAACACTTTTGCGCGTTTCTCGCGCTGTGCTTCATCCCACGCGCGGTTTGAGCTGCGGATCGGTTCGATCAGCCGGTCGTGCGTAAGCTCGTACCAGCGTGCCCCGGCGCGGCGTTCGGCGCGGATCAGGTGTTGGCTGTCGAACGCATCGATGACCTCGTTTGGCATCCCGCCGGTGTTGTACTGTCCTCGGTACACGGTGTTGCGTGTGCCCAGCCCGGTGATGAGCACGTTCTCACACCAATCGCGCAGTTGATCTTCCGGGACGGAGCATTGCTTGAGGGTGTTTTCGATGACGCGCTCATAGAAATCGCGCAAGGCGTGATCCACGTCGCCGAAGGTGCGCAAGTGTTCTTTGGTGATGAGCTTAGCTTTGGGTGGCAGGTTGGACCAGATGCTGCTGCACACCACCTGGAGCTGTACCGGCTCGACATATTGGCCGGTTACCTCGACGATATTCCCCTGAGGGTCTTGTACGCGGGTGCGCATGAGTTCTTCGACCATCATCTCGGCCACGCCTTTGTCGTATGCGCGGTCGGTGAGCACGAGCGGTCCCTCGATGGCGAGCCGGGCCGCGCCGCTCTGCAGGCGTTCCATGCGGAAGCGGGCTTGGAGGCGTTCAGGCAGCAGCGGTATGAAGGGGTCGAGCTGTGCCAGGAAGTCCTCCCGGATGACCAGCAGCACACGGATCGATGCGTTGGCCTCTAATACCTCGGTGATCTGCCGGATGAATTCTTCCCGGTGTTGCCAATGTTCGGGGTAGGCGGTGAAGAGTTCCTCGAACTGGTCGAAGATGAGTACGCGCGGCATAGGGTCTTCGGTATCGGGGGGCGGGGGGTTTGTCTCATATGCGGCGATGTAATCGGTCAGGGTGGCGTTGGGGTGATCCGTGCTATATTCGGTTATGTGTCTTCTCACCTGGTCGTCCAGGTAGCCGGCGATGTGTTCTGCTTCGATGGCCGGGCGGTCTGCCCTGCCGATGAAGTCTGCGAAGTCGTTTAGAGTGGCGCCGGGGTGTTCGGCTGCGTAGCTCGTCATATACGCGGCGATGTAGTCTATGGTGTGTTGTACCCGATAGGCTTGTGGTGGGTGTTGGGCTGCGTAGGCTGCTTTGTATGCGGCGAGGCTGGCCTGGGGCTTATCGGCGATGTAGTGTGTCATGTGCGCCTGCATATCGGT
>CAZJBO010000251.1:0-4534 GCA_964544075.1 uncultured Anaerolineae bacterium | reverse complement strand
GAGCAGCAAGCGCAGCGCCTCGGCGGGCAGCTTGAGCGTCCGCGCCAGGCCGGGGTCGAAGCTCAGCACCAGGAACTCTTTATACAGCGCCGCGACCACCGATAGCACCAGCGCGCCGAAAATAAGTATGATATACAAATCGGCCTCGCCCACCCCCAACACATTGCCGAACAAAATGTGCGTCAGGTCTACGCTATAGCTGCGCGCCGTGCTGATTATGGCAATGCCGAGCGCAAACATCCCGGCAAAGACCACCCCGATCGCGGTATCTTCCTTCATGCGCCCTTCGCGCGTCAGCCAGCCGATCCCTACCGCCGCACCAACCCCCGCGATCAAACCGCCGAGGAGTAGATCGCTGCCCGCGATGTATGCCACCGCCACCCCCGGCAGGATGCTGTGCGCCAATGCATCGCCGAAGAAGGCCATGCCGCGCACTACGACATAACAGCCGATGACGCCGCTGAGCGCCCCGACAAGAACAACCGCCAACATACCTCTTTGCATAAAGGTATACTGTAGCGGGTCGAGTAGAAATGTTATTGGGTTCATCGCTCTCCCCCGCCGGAGCTGCCAGGGCAGCCGTGCTCATCGGCAATGACGATGACTTGTCCGTCTTCGTGGAAGACCCCGATACGTCCCCCATAGGCCGCGCTCAACATATCCGGTGTGAAGATGTCAGCCGGCACACCATAGGCGATCAATGCGCCCTTGAGCAGCAACAGCTTGTCGAAGTGAGAAGCCGCCATGTTCATGTCGTGCGTGGCGAGGATGACGGTCACGCCCTCGGCGCGCAGCAAGTCCAACACCGCCATGATCTCACGTTCGGCGGCGGCATCCACCCCGCTAAACGGCTCGTCCAAGAGCAATACATCGGTCTCTTGCGCCAGTGCCCGCGCGATAAACACCCGTCGCCGCTGCCCTCCGCTGAGCTGCCCGATCTGGCGGTCACCGAAGCCGACCATGCCGACCCGCTCCAGCGCCGCTTCGACCACGGCCCGGTCATGGCGGCCCGGCCAGCGCAGCCAACCGATCTGGCGCGTGCGGCCCATCATCACCACGTCGCGCACCGTTACCGGGAAGTTCCAATCAATCTCGTTGTGTTGGGGCACATAGCCCACCATCTCATGGCTGGTTTTGCAGTCCTCCCCATGCATAGAGATGTAGCCGGTCTCGTGCGGGATGAGGCCGGCGATGGCTTTAAAGAGCGTGCTCTTGCCCGCGCCGTTGGGACCCAGCACCCCCACGCGCTCGCCGGGCAGCACATCAAAGCTGAGCTGCCGGATCGCGCCGCGCGCGCCGGGATAACCGGCAGAGAGGTCATGTACGGCCAGAGATGGACAAGGCGCGGCGGCGGTTTGCTTTGCCATCATTCGACCCCGCCGCCCAACGCTTCGACAATAATTTGTGTATCGTACAAGATGTAATCGATATAGGTAGGGGCAGGGCCGTCGGCGTCGGTCAGCGACCCGGTGTAGAGTGTATAGAACGTCACGCCGGTTGCGTCGGCGACCTGCTGTGCTAATGTAGGGTTGGCGGTGCTATCGGCGAAGACTGCCGGGACGTCTTCGGCATTGATGGCGTCGATTAATGCGGCGATCTGCGCCGCGCTCGGCTCCGCAAGGGTGCTGGCGGCGGGTATCACCGCCCCGACCATCGCCAGGCCGAAGCGGTGGGCATAATAGCTATATGCCAGGTGGTTAGTCACCAGCTTGCGGTTCTCCGCCGGGATGGTCGCGATGCGGGGCGCCACGGTGTCGATCAAGGCATCGAGTGCATCAAGGTAAGCATCGGTGTTGGCAGCATACAGGGCGGCGTGGGCGGGGTCGAGCGTGCTTAGCGTATCGCGGATCAGCAGCGTCCAGAGCATGACATTGTGCGGATCGGTCCAGACGTGGGGGTCGCAGACCTCGTGTGCGCCGCAGTCGAGGGTATACAACATCCCCAGCGTGGGCGGGTGTGCAGAGGGGGCCGCGCGCCGGTCTGCAAGCGCGGCGTGATGGGATGCGCACAGCGCGTTGTCGATCTCCTCGGCGGCATGTGCCCCGTCAGGCGCGGCGTGCGCATCCCCAAAGGGCTGTATCTCGACGCATTCGGATACAACCGTGAGGTTCATCGCTGCGTCGGCGTTCTCGATAGATTCCAGCAACGTCTCCTCGAAGTTCGCACCGACGATAAACACCACATCGGCTCTAGATAAAGTCACCAGGTCCTGAGGTGCGGGCGTAAACCCATGGGGGCCGGCGCCCAACGGCACCAGCGTGGTGACATCGGCAGCATCACCGGCGACATTGCGCACGACATCGGCCAAGATGCTGAAGCTGGCAACGATCTGCAGGCGGTCTGTGCCCTCTTGCGCCGGTCCGCACGCCGACAGCGTCATGCCGATGAGCAGCATTAGGGCGGTCTATATAAGGGCGGCGGGTTTAATCATTCGCGGCACCCACTCTTGTAATGTAACTACTCAAGCGGTTCTGCCTTGAGCTTGCCCGACATTAAAACGTCAGGCAGCCCCCTCGTAATTGAAAAAAACTTTCACTTGCGCAGTATAGCCGGCGCTGCCGGGGGTGTCAAGACGTGGGGTGTACGGACACGCCAGGGCTTCGCCCGGAATGCTGCGCGACCGGCCCCCTACCCGGCGCTTTAGGTACATTTGGCTTTGGTGGCGTTACATTCGGCACAGATGCCCTTCAGCTCAAGCCAATGGTCGGTGATGGAATAACCGGTTTGGCGCTCGACATCGCCGACGAATGCGCTGAGGTCGCAGCAGGAAAACTCGACAACCTTATGGCAGCATTGACATAACAGGTGATGTGTATGCCCCGGAGTCGCTAAGACATAGCCATGACAATTATCGGCGAGGTGGACCGGGCGCACCAAATCGAGTTCGATGAACAAATCCAGCGAGCGGTAGACCGTCACCAAACCGATCTTGGCGTCGATTTTCGCGGCACGCGCGTGCAATTCGTTGATCGATAGGGGGGTTGATGTGTTTGTCAGGGTGTAGATCAAAGCACGTCGGGCACGGGTGAGCTTGTGGCCTTGCGCGCGGAGGGTATCGATGAAGGTTTGCTCTTGTGCATTCATGGTTTCCGCTCTGTCTTTGACAATGTCTCTCAATTACAAAGTATAACGAGGGCAATCGACAGCGTCAAAAGCCCCAACCTACATATCTAAAAATCCATTGCAGGCCACGAAACGGTATGCTATAATTTAGCCGATACGATCGGTGTAACTCTTGTGGAAAAGTGGGTAGCCCCCACTTTTCTTGTTCTGAGGGGCTATGCCGGGCACGCCACCGACGCGCCGGAAAAATATAATTGTGGAGTTCAAATAGGATAATGAAAAGCGAGTTTATACTGGCGTTCAACGAGATCACCGAAATGCGCGGCCTCTCAAAAGAGGTCGTCATGGAAGCATTGCAAACCGCGTTGATTTCGGCCTACCGTCGCAGCGTGGGCGCAACCTCGGCACAGGTTGTCAATGCTGAGATCGACGAGGTTACAGGCGAAGCCCGCATTTCTGTCGAGAAAGAGGTCGTTGAGGAACTCATCGACGGGCGCACCGAAATCTTGCTCGAAGATGCCCGCAAGATTGCCCCCGATGCCCAAATCGGCGATATGGTCATGGCGAGCGTCGATACCAGTACACGTGGTCTGGGCCGCATCGCCGCCCAGACCGCCAAACAGGTGATCTTGCAGCGCATCCGCGAAGCCGAACGCGAAGCTCAATATGAGGAATATATCGAACGCGAAGGCGAGATCATCAACGGCACCGAGCAGAGCGTAACCTCCTCTGCCGTCATCATAGGCCTGGGCCGCACCGAGGCCGTGCTGCCCCGCAGCCAACAAGTGCCCGGCGAGATCTATCGCCCCCACGACAAGGTGCGCGCCTATGTGCTCGAAGTGCGCAAAACCAACCGAGGCCCCCAGATCGTCGTCTCACGCAGCCACCGCGATATGCTGCGCCGCTTGCTTGAATACGAAGTGCCCGAAATTTATAACGGACAGGTCGAGATCAAGAACATCGCCCGCGAAGCCGGCCACCGCTCGAAGGTGGCAGTAGCCGCGCTGCAAGACGGCGTCGATCCGGTCGGGGCTTGCGTCGGGATGCGCGGGGTGCGCATCCAAAGCATCGTGCGCGAGCTTAGCGACGAGAAAATCGACGTCATCGAGTGGAACCCCGAACAAAGCATCTTCATCGCCAAAGCGCTCAGCCCGGCGCGCGTCTCCGGCGTCTACCTCGACGATGACCCCGAAGCCGGACGTACCGCCACCGTGCTTGTGCCCGACGACCAACTCAGCCTCGCGATCGGCAGAGAAGGCCAAAACGCCCGGCTCGCGGCCAAGCTCACCGGATGGCGCATCGACATCAAGAACATCACCGAAGCCTCCATCGAGGCCATCAAACAAATCGATGCCGAAATGCCCGAACTACAACCCCTCGCCCGGAAAGAACCGGAGCTGGTCGAAGAAGTCCGGCGCATCCTGGCAAAGAAAGAAGCCCCTTTTTTATATGAAGGTTCCTACTACAGCGA
>CAZJBO010000250.1:0-4550 GCA_964544075.1 uncultured Anaerolineae bacterium | reverse complement strand
ACATGATGACAAACTCGGATAACCCGCCGCATTTTTTCAAGATAGCTTTGGTAATCAACGTAGTCATGATATTCAGGACGCGCGTTGAAGTAGGGGGGTGATGTAAAGATTAAATCTATCGATTGTTCGGGCAATTCTTCGGTAAGAATTCGCTCACAATCGCCTTCGGCTATTGTGTTACGCAGCGGAGAGAGCATATATCCCTCAGACTTTCGCCTTCGTTTTTTCTTCTTTTTGTCCCTCCGAAGCAGCCGCGTCTCGATCACATCTGGACTTGTGGTTTTTCCTTTTAGAAGAAACGTTGTATAAGCGTCAATGACGATCTCACCTACACGTTCGACTGTGTTGGGATGTACCAAGGGGACGCGCCAAATATGGTAGCGGTCATCAACCTCAGGCAACCCGAATTCTACCGCTTGTTCAAGCTCAACATCCTCAAGCCAAACCATTGCAATTTGTTTGGCTTCATCAACGGTCAAAACGCGGTAGTCTCTTTTTTCGGCAACGGTGGGTTTGTTATTATTTGCCACTAGCTCTCCTCGCTCGCTTCTATATAGTGAAAAAAGATTTGCCGAAACAATTTGCATCAAACTCTGTAGTTTGAGTATAAGGGCTTGCCTCTCATGGTCAAGTTACGTCTAGTTTAACTCAAAAAAAGCCCACACAATCTCCCCTTACCAAACAAAAACGGCCCCACCCGGCGGTGGGACCGTCCCAGCTTACAAGAGAATCTCCGGCCTTTACACTACACGTTCTCGCGTATCAGCTGCCACAGATTGCGGAGCTTCGGCGTCTGGCCGCTCAGCAGCGTGTTTACCCGGAAGAGCCGTGACGCGATCCAGATCGACGCCACCGCACCTAAAGCCGTCAAGCCCAGGCTGAGGGCAATCTCGCCGGCAGGTACCGAGGTGGTGGCGATGCGCATCACCATACCCATCGGTGCGGTCAGCGGGAAAATGCTCAAGACAACCGGCAGCGCGCCATTAGGTGCACTGATAAACTCGGATATGAACATCAGTGGCAGCATCAGCGGCAGTATCATAAAACCGGCAAACTGTGATGCGTCTTGCAGGCGCTCTACCACCGAGGCAACCGACGCATACACCCCACTCATGATGAAATAACCGCCCAAGAAGTAGAGAAAGGTGATGGCGATCAGCTCCGGGGATACCTCCAACCCGGCCATATCGGTGAAATGTGAGGAGAGCTGCGGCGCGGCAAGGCGCATGACAAGCAGGTAGATTGACAGTTGTAAGATCGTCAGCAGGCCCGACGATGCCACCTTCCCCACCAACAGCGGGAAAGGCTTAACCGACGACAAGACGATTTCGATCATGCGGTTTTCTTTATCGCCAAAGATGCTGCTCATCAGATAGCCTGTACCGATCATGGTCCCCATCATGATTAACACACCAAAGACATAGGGCAAGAGGAACATCGCGCCTTCGCCGATCTCTGCCTTGTCCTCATCCGCGTCTGCTTGCGCCACATCAGCGCCGCGCGCGATCACGACGGTGTCGAAGTTCGCCGCATCTACCAGCCGATAGTAAAAGTCTTCTTGGCTGATACCTTGCGCCGCAAGCCGTGCCTCGTCCTCTACAGCGCTGGCCTGTGCCATCTGGAACGTGACGAAGTTCTGCAGCAAAAGTTTTTCATCGATCAGCTGGCCCGTCACGTCGAACTGCTCGGCATAGCGGTAGACTTTGCCGGTCTCAAGGTAATCTGCCTTGATGACAAAGTAAGAGTTGATCGTGCCGGATGCCAGCGCCTCTTGTGCGGCGGCCTCATCCTCATAGAAACGTATCTTGCCGAACTCCGATTCGGCCTCCGGTGGGTTAAACTCACCGCTCCGGTCGATCAAGCCCACCGGCCCATCGACATTCATATTTTCAAAGGCTTCTGTTGCACCTGCACTATCGCCGCTCTCCAGCAGCTTGGGCAGCAATATGGCGACAAGCAGCAGCAGCAGCGGGACTACAAAGGTCATTATTAGGTAGCTCTTCCGCACAAAGTTCGTGCGGAATTCATAGTTCAATACACGCCATGCCTTGTTCATACCGCTCTCTTTTACCTCTTACCCTTCGCGCCCGGAGCCGAGGTCATGGGGGCTTTGCCCATCCCGGTCCGCAGCACAGTCATAATATCGCGTAAGCCCAAACGCTTGCCGTACATCAGCATCCCCAGACGGAACACCCGTGCCGAAACCCATACCACGATGAGCATCATCACGATAAGCAATGCAAAGCTCAAGCCCAGCTGCCACATCGGTATCGAGGCCAGCGGTATCCGCATCAACATTGCAACCGGCGCAGTGAGGGGGAACATGCTGAGGAACACCGGCACCGTGCCGTTGGGGTTCTCGATAAACGTGAATGCAAACATCATCGGCAGCACGGTTATCATCGAGAACAGGCCCGAAATCATGCGGCCTTCCTGCTCGGAGGTCACCGAGGCGCCCAGGCCAGCCATTATGCTCCCGTTGAGCAAGTATCCCAGCACGAAGTAGATCAACACAATCACCCCGAATATGGGCGGGAGGTGAAGCACTTGGGCAAAGGGCGAATCTGAGCCGGAGGCCGCAAGCGCGGCCCCGCCCGCCAGCACCCATACGAATATCTGAGTCATGCCCAGCGCGCCCAAGCCCAGCACCCGGCCCCACAGCATCTGCTCCGGTGTGGACGAGGTTACCAGGATTTCCATGATGCGGGTTTCCTTCTCGCTCACAACCCCCCGCATCAAAAACTGCGACGTGGTTATGATCGCCATCATGAAGACCATCCCGAAGACGATCGGCAGGAGGATGAGCGCGATGATACTCTCTTGGGTGACCTCTAGCATCTCACCGCCGACCATGCGTGCGACCATGTTAAGCGGCGCGTGCAGGCGGTCGGCGTATCGTGCCGGCGCGATGTCGGCGACGTTATCGTGCAAGATGTTCCATATTTGGCTGCGGATGCCTTCGGGGACCTCTTTGGATGCATACATACTGACAAGCCCGTCTTCCCAATAGCTCTCCGGGATGACGAGATATGCTCCCACCGTCTCGGCTTCAAAGGCCTCGCGCGCGGCTTCTTCGCTCTCGTAAGCGATGTATTCTTCCGGCATCGCATAGCCGTCCGCGATCACTCCCACCTCGTCTACATAGGCGATCTCGCCCAAGCCGCCGACGGCGGTAACTTGATTTTTGCTTATGACAACGTTGAGCAACATGAGGCCCACAAAGAAGATCGGCATCCCGAACGCAGTGAACAAAAACGAACGCTTGCGCAAGTTGTGCAAATACTCGCGCCGCGCGATGATCCAAATCTTACGCATCGTCAACTCCGTTGAGCACCTCGCCCCGCTCCTTCACCACCTGGATAAAGATTTCATTGAGCGCAGGGATCGCCTCTTCAAGCCGACGCACACGATGGTCGGGGCTGTTGGCGAGCGCGCGCATGATGTCGTCAATGCTCACACTCGCGTCGAGGGTCAGGGTATGCCCGTGCCCGTTCTCCTCCGCCGCCACACTCAGCACGCCCGGCAGAGTCGACCAATCGCCGCTGCCCTCGACCACCACCGCGTGCAGTGCGAAGCGCTGACGCACCTCATCGACCGTGCCGTAGAGCATCCGGCGGCCATGATGAATCATCAACAGACGGTCGGCCATTTCCTCGATCTGGTGCATCTGGTGAGTGCTCATCACGATCGTTGTC
Source organism: uncultured Anaerolineae bacterium (assembly GCA_964544075.1). Classification (GTDB taxonomy): domain Bacteria; phylum Chloroflexota; class Anaerolineae; order Aggregatilineales; family JAFGMM01; genus JAFGMM01. The sequence goes on along the minus strand of CAZJBO010000250.1, from coordinate 855 downwards.
CCCTGGTCCCGCACCTCATAGAGCAGGCCCTTAATCAGCATCGTGTTTACCGGGTCGAGGCCTGAAAACGGCTCATCGATGATGATGAGGTCGGGCTTATGGATGATGGTTGTGGCGAACTGTAACTTCTGTTGCATCCCCCGGCTGAGCGTGCTCACCTTCCGATCTGCCGTATCTGTCAGCTCGACCCTTTCGAGCAGCCGGGTGGCCTCGCGCTTGGCGTCGGACCGCGACATGCCCTTGAGTTCGCCCAGATAGGCCAGACAGGTCAGCACCTTAGTATCGCGATAAAGGCCGCGCTCCTCAGGGAGGTAGCCGATGTGGTCCTTTGTCGCCTCGGTGATCTTGCCGCCCAACACTTGTATCGTGCCTGTATCGGGCTTGAGGATGTCTAGGATCATGCGGATGGTGGTAGTCTTACCGGCGCCGTTTGGCCCCAGCATGGCGAAGATTTCGCCGCGTTCCACGTTGAACGACAAATCGTCTACAGCACGTTTGTCGCCAAAGGTCTTGTTGATGTTTGTTGTCTCGATTGCTCTGCTGCCGTTGTGCATCGCGTAGTTTTTACTCCCTATGCTCATTATAAACGTGACTTGCAACATGCCCACATCAAATGCTTTATCAATGTGCAGTGGCATTTACAAATACGGACATCACATAAATCGCGCATATACTATACGAATTCATGTATATTGTCAAGCTGTAAGTACATATTCCGGGGTTTTACCCCCAATCTCCCAATATTTTTTTGGGCACCGCCTGGGGATGCTGGCCTGGGGCGCCGGGGGTTGAAACCCAAGCCCCTCACCCCCTATCCCCCTCTCCCTCGCCGGGGAGAGGGGGAACCGGAGCGCG
>CAZJBO010000249.1:0-4555 GCA_964544075.1 uncultured Anaerolineae bacterium | reverse complement strand
ATGGCGCGTTGGTAGGCCTGGATCGCGTCCTCGTACTGCGCCATGTCGGAGTAGGCATTCCCCATGTTGGAGTAGGCTTGGGCATACTCCGGGTCGATGGCGATGGCGCTTTGGTAGACCTTGAGTGCATCCTCGTACTGCGCCATGTCGGAGTAGGCATTCCCCAAGCTGTTGTGGATGTAAGCGCGCTCCGCGCCCTTATCGATGGCCGTTTCCAGAGCTTGGATGGCCTCGTCCCCCCGCTCCACGCCCTGCAGGGCCACACCATAGGCTTGCCAGGCATCGGCGTCGTCCGGCGCGAGTTCGGTCGCATAGCGCGCCGCCTCCACCGCCTTTGGCGCAGGCACCGCATCCCCTTTCACCACGCACAGCGCCCACGCCGCCTCGCGCAAGCCTTCGGCCAATGCCGCCCTTAGCTTGTCGGGTTTGTCATGCTTCACCTGCCAGTAGACCGACAAAGCGTCCTCATACTTCTTCTCGCCATACAACACCTGCCCCCACGTCAACCGGACAATATCCACTTCCAGCATGTCCAAACCCCAACGCTGCCGTTTTTGGTACATCTCACGCCACAATGCGACGGCATCCTTGAACGGTGCGTAGGTTAGCTGTCGGTCCGCGCTGCCCTCCCGCCAAAGCCGATAGGTTGCGCGGTGCGGCTCGTCAACCCGCTTGAACTCACCGGCCAGGTTGAGGCAGGCCTCCAGGAAATCCGGCGCGAAGAAGTAGGCCCGCACCGCCAGCGGCACAAGCGTGTCAATGCCTTTGCGCCCGTGCCGATCGCTCCAGTAGCGCGCGTTCAAAAGGCCCAACGCGGCGTCTTGCCATGCGCCGTCCCTCACCACATCCTCGGCATCGTTGCTCAGGCCTTCCTTTGCCTTCTCAATCCGCGCCTCGTAGTGCGCCGCTGCAGCCTCGGCAAACTTGGTTATGCGGTGCGGACGCTCGATTTGCAGATAATCGCGCAGCACCTCGCGCACCAGGTCATGCAAGCGGCGCGCGTCCGTGCCGCTGAAGATAAACGAATATTGCGCGGCAAGGCGGCATATCAGATCGTCCGGCTCAGACGGGGCGTCCGGCTTAATCACCTTACCCAGCGCGCCCAGCGCTTCGAGGTCACGGTGCCCCAGGAATGCCAGCGCCTCGACCCACTGTTTTTCTTCGTCGTCGCACCATTCCAAGAAGCGCTTGGTCAGCCGTCTGACGACCTTCGTGCGCCCGCTTTCTAGGGCGCGCATATCATCGAACAGCGTCACAATGTCGGCGTCTTGGCACCACATATTCACCAAAAGGTCCACCGCCAGCGGCACTCCCCGGCTCACTTCCTGGATGAGTTCCACCAGACGGGTTTGTGCCTCCGGGTCCTCAGGCCAAGCCTCACGCACTTCAAGATATGCCTCGATGTCGCTCCGGACGAAGGTATCCAACGAGATGTCCGATAGCATTTCTCGGCGCTCATGTATTTCCTTATGGGCGCGTATTATCTCTTCGGTTACCCGCCCGGCGATCACCCATAAGAGATGCAGCTTCATGCTCTGCAAAGCGCGCTCGGTGATCTTGCGCAGCCACGCATCGTGCGCAAGGAAGCGCTCATAGGTATCGAAGATGAGCACCAGCGGGGCATCATCGGCAAGCGTTTCGAGACCGGCTACGAACTTCTCGGCAATAGTGATGCTGGGGGCATCGTACAAACGCCATTCTTCCTCGTTGAGCTTGCGCTGGCGCAGCCACGCGCGGAATGCGTCCACACCGCCGGCGAGCGCTTTCGCGCCGCTGTGCACCGCGATCTCGAAAGTCTTCTCGACCAAAGGCGCGGCGACGCCGGGCACGACGCTCCCCGCGAGCTTCCCGCCGGCGCTCACCCATTGCTGATATTCGGCGCTCACCTCGTCCACTTTGCGCATAACGCGCTGGCGTTCGGTCACGGTGTCGCGGTAGGCTTGTAGGGCTTTCTCGGCGCGTTTGCCGTGCGCCTTAACAAGCATGGCATAGATGTCCGCCATAAGGCGGTCCGGGCTGGGTGCTTGCCTGTCCCGTAGATCGACCTCGACAACCAGAGCGTCTTGCTCCTCTGCCATGCGCGCAAACTCACGCGCGAGCCGGGTTTTGCCCATGCCGCCTTCGCCGTTGATGATGAAAACATGGGGATAGAAAACCGCTTCGGGTTCGGGAACAATGTCGGGGTCCAATGAAGAGATGGCCTTGGTTTTATCCAGAGCTTGTCTGAATAGAGATTTCTCGGCGTGACGACCAACAAAACAACCGGTTGGTTTCTTTTTACGTTCGACATCCTCAAGCGACCAGTTGAAAGGCATAGCTGTGCTCCTTGCAAAGGTGGGCGAACCTGTGAGCTGCTTTTAGTGTAGCATGGCAAGCACAAAAAGATATCATCAATCCGCGCACCGGAACGCGAAAAGACCGGCGGGCAAGGCTTGCGAGGTGATCTAGGCCTGCGCGTCGGAGTTGACACTCATGGGGGGCAAGCATATACTTTCACTTGTTGACAAATCGGCAAAACAAACAATCAACATGCGGGGAAAGTTCCTATCCCCCAGACCCACACAACCAGACTGGAATAGACACTCACAGGAAGATGCTCTATTGAATTGCCGAGGAGGGGCACAGCGGCAGTTCTGGGAATAATCTCTTAGATTCATCCACCAATTGACGCTTGGACCGATTACTAGTTTCGAAAGGAGGCGTACAAGCGACCAACCCCAAATATCGAATCGCTAGTTTTCAACATGCCTGACACATTAAAAAAGAGGAGAAAAAGTCATGCGTAAATTTGTAGCCTTCTTTGTGATATTTACCGTCCTGCTGGCAGTGCTGCCGGCAGCGGCACAAGAAGACGATTTCATCGACAGCGTCCGCGAAGATGACCGTTTCAGCTGGGACAGCCTGGACCAGTTCGCCGATCTCGATCTCTCAGGCACCGAGGTGACAATCTTCGGCGCGTTTGTCGGACCCGACAAAGAGAAGTTCGACAATGTGATGGTCCCCTTCATCGAGGCGACCGGCATCGACGTAGTCTATGAAGGCTCCGGCGACTTCGAAACCCTGATCCTCGTCCGCACCGAAGGCGGCGATCCGCCCGACATCGCCATGTTCCCGCAGCCCGGCCTCATGGCCGAGTTTGCCCGCAACGGCGACCTGCTCCCGCTGAGCGACGATATGAAGGACTACATCCTAGAAAACTACGCCGCCGGCCAGTCATGGGTGGACCTCGGCAGCGTTGATGACGAGCTATATGTGCTCTACTACAACGTAAACCTCAAGAGCATCGTGTGGTACGTTCCGGCCAACTTTGAGGCGGGCGGCTATGAAATCCCCGCCACCTGGGACGAAATGCTGGCGCTCTCCGACCAGATCGTCGAAGACGGCGGCACCCCCTGGTGCATCGCCATCGAGAGCAGCGGCGCAACCGGCTGGCCCGCCACCGACTGGATCGAGGACATCATGCTTCGCACCACCACCCCTGAGAACTACGACGCATGGATCACCAACGAACTGAAGTTCACCGACGACATCGTGCGGAACGCCTTTGAAATCTTCGGCAACATCGCGCTTAACGAAGACTATGTCTACGGCGGCACCAACGGCATCCTGACCACCCCCTTCGGCGACGGCCCCTTGCCCCTGTTCACCGACCCGCCCGGCTGCTACATGCACCGCCAGGCGAGCTTCATCTCGGCCTACTTCCCCGAAGACGTGGTTGTCGGCGAAGATGCCGCCTTCTTCTACCTGCCTCCTATCGACGAAGAACTCGGCAACCCCGTATTGGGCGCCGGGAACCTGACCACCGTCATGGTAGACCGCCCCGAAGTCTGGGCCGTGCTAGACTACCTGGCAAGCCCGCTCGCACATGAACTCTGGGCCGCTCAGGGCGACTTCCTGACCCCGCTCTCGACCGCCAATGTCGAAGTATACGCCACCGATACCCTCCGCGCTCAGGGCGAAATCCTCGTCAACGCGGATGTCTTCCGCTTCGATGGCTCCGACATGATGCACCCGGACGTAGGCAATGGGGCTTTCTGGACCGGCGTCACGGACTATATCAGCGGCAAGCCGCTAGATGACGTCCTTGAGTTCATCCAGGAGACCTTTGACGACATCGAGTAAACGTATCTTTCTTACGTAATCGCGCTAGAGCCGTCTAACACAGAATGGACGGCTCTAGTTTTAGATGCTTTCGCCTTGTCCTGGGCTGTAGTCAAATCACGACAGGGCAAGCGATATGTCTATAGCTTTCTTGGTAAGCCAGTAGGAGGTTACGGGTGAACCAAATATTTGAAGCAGTAGCCGCCATAGTTCTTGGCGTAGGAGGGATGCTCGCCTATTACTTCGGCTCAAACCTACTCATAGACCGTATCTTTGGTGACATCCCGCCCAGTTTTTCCGCCGCCGACTTTTTGGCTTTGGTCAGCGCCACGATCATGCTCGTCGCCTTCTTATTCTTGCCCTGGATATCGGTCGTAGAGACAACTCTAGTCGCAGATACACCGGTTGAGACAAGCACAACCTACACCGCCCTCGACCTGTTCTCCGCCGAAGC
>CAZJBO010000248.1:0-4570 GCA_964544075.1 uncultured Anaerolineae bacterium | reverse complement strand
GCGCTTCTGGCTCCCCTCGCCCCAACGAGGGAGAGGGGCCGGGGGTGAGGGGGATTCCACCAAAGCTCCCTTTAGCGTGTATCGCCTTCCCCGCCCAGCACCCCGCGTTCGGCACGGTCTGCGAGCTTGGCAAGGTTGGTCGTGGCAATATCCCCCAAGGTTAAGCCGAGATCATTGGCAAGCACTGCGACATACCACAACACATCGCCGAGTTCTCTTGTCAGCGCGTCCCGGTCAAATACACCGTGGTGGTCCCGCAGTGCCTTCTTGATCTTCTCGCAAACCTCCCCGGCTTCGCCGGCAAGCCCCAGCGCGGGATAAATCACCGTGTGCGCACGTGGATACATGGCGGTTCGTAAGGCCCCGCGCTGATATTCGTCAAGCGTGATAGTGTCTTCTGCGTGCATCTTTGCCCCTCGGTTGTGTGATAGAAGGTCGGCTGATATATTGGTAGAGAACGGTGTTACCCTTATTTAGCGATGTGTGCAAATAGCAATGGCAAATAAACATGCGATCGAGCGCCCCGGAAACTGGCTTGCTAAGCTCGTCAAGGCAACCGAGCGTTTGTTCAGCCGAACCTACCGCAAGACCGAGGCAACGCCGGCGGCGCACGGCACCGATGCAATCGCGCTCCGGGCCGGCGCGATCCTGAAGAGCCTGGCAGAAGGCGTGGTGGTACAAGGGCTGGATGGCCGCATCATCATGATGAACGACGCCGCGAAAAAGCTCTTGGGCAGCCAGAAGGCTTTCTGGGATAGCGACCTGGCGCGCCTCTTTGAGGCATACCACGACCTGGCCCAGCTCGACGGGGAGCTGCAACAGCTCGGTGAGCCGACGCGCGTGCAGGCCAATGACCGTATCCTCGGTGCGACCGCCGCCGCCGTCGCCACCGAAACCGGCGAACGCATCGGCACGGTGATCGTGCTGCGCGACGTGACGCGCGAAGCGATCGGCGAAAGGCTCAAGGACGAGTTCGTCTCGCAAATATCGCACGAGCTGCGCACCCCGCTCACCGTGATAAAGGGCTTCAGCGATGTAATACTCAACACCCCCCCCGATATGCCGCCCAAGCGCCAGTTCCTAGAAGCTATCAGCCGGAACGCCGCCGTGCTCGACCGCATGATAATCGAACTGCTCGACCTCTCCGAGATGGGCGCCGGCACCTTCGAGGTGCGGCAAGACGCTTTGGTGATAGCCGAGTTGATGTGGGAGATTCTGCGTGGCGTCGAGGCGCGCATCCGCCGCGCCGGGCTAGAGCTGCAAGTGCTGGTCGTGCGCCCCGAGACCGAGATCACCGGCGATGCTGCCCGCCTGAAGTGGGCCATCGGGCACCTGTTGGATAACGCCATCAAGTACACCCTGCCCGGCGGCAAGATCATCGTGCGCTGGGGGCGGCAGAGCAAGGGCCGCGTGCTGATAGAGATCACCGACAGCGGCGTCGGCATCCAAGAGAAAGACCTCCCGCGCATCTTCGACCGCTTCTATCGAGGCACGGCGCTCACGCCCGACGGCAAACAGCTCGACCCACGCGGCCTCGGCCAGGGCCTTTATGTGACACAATCGGTTGTCGAAGCACACGGCGGTTACGTGGCGGTGGCAAGCCGCCAGGGTGAGGGTAGCACTTTCAAGGTCGCGCTGCCGGTCGTGGTGGTGCCCGAAGAGGATACCGTGCCGCTGCGCGCGGTCGTCATCGACGAACCGCCGCCCGAATCTCTGGCTGCGACCGTGCCACACGCGCCTTTATCATAAAGGGGAAAGCTCAACCTGGGATTAAACCCGAAGGCGATTCCTCATTCAAGCTCTACGCGCAACAATACCCGCCCAACACCGATCATATCCCCGGACGAGACCACGGTAGGCGCCTCGATCGGGCGCCCGTTTAGCGTCGTGCCGTTCGCGCTGCTCTGATCTTCGAGCCACCAGCGCCGCCCGCGCAGCGTGAGCGTGGCATGTTCGCTGCTGGCAAAAGAATCCGGTATCACGACCGCGTTCGTCGGCGCACGCCCTAACGTGGTCAGGGGCAAAAGCGGGTAGCTGTTACGCGCAAGGACCACATCGCCCTCCGCCTGTACCACCACCAGCCGGCCCCGCGCGTGTACCTGTGCCGCCGACCGTGTCGCGCTCGCGCGGTAGTCCTGCCACAACAGATAGACCAGCACGCCCAAGAAGAGGTAAAGCGCCAGCGTCGCCGCCACGCGCAGCACAAAGAGCAGCTCATCGCTCATCGGACGGCCTGTATATCTGGGTATCCTGGCGGCGGGCGGGGGGAGCGTCGTCGAGGTACAGCGTCGGCACACTGCCGAACGTGATGCGGTCGCCCGACCGGAGGATGCATTCTTCCACCACCTGCCCGTTGACCCGTGTCCCCTGGCGTGACCCCAAGTCGAAGAGCACATAGCGCCCGCCGCGCAGCTGCAGCTGTGCGTGCCGCCGCGAGATGCGCGTATCGTCAATGACTATGTGGTTATCGAGACGGCGGCCAATATTGACCAAGCGTTGGTTAAGCGCGATCTCGCGCGTGCCTTCTACGCGCAAGCGTGCGTTCGGGGGGGGAGGCGCTTGCGCCGCCGGATGGTCGCCCCCGCCCATCTCGTTGGTGCTGACCGGCCCCGGTCTATGCTTGGCGGAAACCCGCACCTGTTGCCTTGCCACGCTGACGCTGGGCGCAAGCCGCACCGCCGGGAAGTGGTTTAGGCGCATATCGGCGCGGGTCGCCAGCTCTACCAGGTGCGAGGCGAGCGCGCTTGCCAGGTCGGGTTGTTTTTCGAGCAGGGCAGTGTAATCTTGCGGGTTGATGAAAACCGTGTAAGTATCGGGGGCGGTGGCGCGCTTATGGCCCACATCGGTGCGGGCGGCGTCCTCCATCGCACGGGCAAGCTGCACCGCCACCTGGCGTGGGTGCAGATGGCCGGCGAACAGACGCGCGAAGCTCCCCTCGACCAGCCGTTCGATGCGTTCTTCGAAGCGGGCAAAACAATTCTTGCTCATGCACCGGGCATTATACAAAAGATTGTTTTTAACCGCGAATAGCGCGCGTCTGCGGGGACGGCTCAGCTGGGGTTAGGCTCGAAGACAGAACCACTTGCGCAGTTATCTTCGCCGGGCGTTTCAACGCCGGGCAGTAGGAGAATGCCCATGCGTCTATCACTCGTTCTCATCGCATCCGTCCTCATCGCGGCTCTCGCACCGCCGCTGCAGGACCAAACACCCGCTGCGGCACGGCTTGCGGATGTGCAGAGCTGGTTCTATTATCTCGAAGTAGTCCCCGACCCCGCCGTGATCGTCCGACTCATCGCCTCGGATTACGATATGGTGGTGATCGACCTCGTGGTGAGCGATCAAGATAGCCAAGATTACGACATTGCGGCGACCGTAGCCGCGCTGCAAGAATCCGGCAAGCTGGTCATCGCCTACGTGGACATCGGGCAGGCCGAGAGCTTCCGCAGCTACTGGGCGGCGGGCTGGACGCCCGGCGATCCGGCGTGGATTGTCGGGACAGACCCGGATGGCTGGGCCGAGAACTACCCGGTTGCCTATTGGTGGGACGAGTGGCAAGCGCTCTGGTTTGATGCGCCACACGCCCTGCTCGACCTCGTTCTCGACTCCGGCTTTGATGGCCTGTATATGGACTGGGTAGAGGCATACTCCGATGAAAACGTCGTGGTCCGGGCCGCGCGCGAAGGCGTTGATCCTGTGGCGGAGATGATCTGGTTTGTCGCCGACATTAGCGATTACACGAAGGCCGCGCGCGAGGACTTCATCATCATCGCGCAGAATGCCGCCGAGCTTGCCGAATATACCGACTACCTCGACCGGATTGATGCGGTCGCGCAAGAGCAAATCTGGTTCGATGGCGCAGCCGATGGCGGCGTGCCTGAAGGCGATTGTCCCCTGCCCGCCACCGACGCCGATATCGACGGCCCGGCCTATATCGCGGCGCTCACGGCGGCGTGCCGCGCACAGTTCGAAGCATATCCCGAAAGCACGCTGCACGTCAGCTCCGAGGGGTATCTTTACTATCTAAAGATGGCGCAAAACGCGGGCAAGGTCATCTTTACGGTAGATTACGCGCTCGAAGCCGAGAATGTGGCACAAGTCTATGCCACCGCGCGCGCGCTGGGCTTTATCCCGTTTGCAAGCAACCGGATGCTCGATAGATACGTCGCGCCCGTGCCCTGGGGCGAATAAAACTTCGCGTTAGAATATACTGCGTCATGCGGAAAGAAGAATACATGTGAAGCACCCCGCCACAATCCGTCACTATGTCCGATGCCTGCTCGTCGTCCTCCTACTCATCGCCACCCTACCCGCCGCCGCCCAAGACGACGGCCCCAACTCCGACTACATCGCCCGCCTCATGGATAGCATGAGCGTGCACGAGAAGGTCGCACAGCTCTTCATCCTTCCGGTCACCACATCCGACCTCACGCCCGCGCTCGCAGCAACCCTGGCAGATTATGCGCCGGGCGGTGTAGTGCTCTTCGGACAGGAGGAAACCACCCCCGCCGAGATGCTGGCCTTCACCAACGCCATGCAAGAGGCGGCGATCAACGCCGGAGCGGGCATCCCC
>CAZJBO010000247.1:0-4622 GCA_964544075.1 uncultured Anaerolineae bacterium | reverse complement strand
CGGCGAGTTCTTGGGTGCGCTTGATGATGGGCATAAAGAGGTCGGTGTCGTAGTTGCTCGCGCCCTCTTGCAAGACGACAACCAAGCGTTCGAACCCCATACCGGTATCGATGCCGGGGCGTGGTAAGGGCGTGCGTGTGCCGCCCGCGTCTTGGCTGAACTGCATGAACACCAGGTTCCAGAGTTCGAGCCAGCGGTCCGAATCGTCGTCGAACACGGCGGGGCCTTCTTCGGGGCGGAGGTCGTAATGAATCTCGGAGGTAGGGCCGCAAGGCCCCACGTCGGCCATCTGCCAGAAGTTGGTCTTGTCGCCCAACCGCGAGACGTGTGAAGGATCGACGCCTATCTCGTCTATCCAGATATTGTATGCCTCGTCGTCGGTGGTATGCACGGTGTAGTAGAGGCGTTCGGGTGGCAGCGCGAAGGCTTCGGTGAGGCAATCGTAGGCGAAGCGGATCGCCTCGTGTTTGAAGTAGTCGCCGAAGCTGAAATTGCCGAGCATCTCGAAGAAGGTGTGGTGGCGTGGGGAGGGGCCGACGTTTTCAAGGTCGTTGTGTTTGCCGCTGACGCGCATACACTTCTGGGCGGCGGTGGCGCGGGTATAGCTGCGCTTATCTAGGCCCAAGAATACATCTTTGAACTGGACCATACCGGCGTTGACAAAAAGCAAGGTGGGGTCATCGCCGGGCACCAGGGATGACGAAGCGACGGGTTTATGTCCGCGCGCGACGAAAAAGTCTAAGAAGGTTTGGCGTATCTCGACGCTGGTGAGTTTCTTCATGGTGATATCTCAATAGCAAGTAAAGCGGCGCATCCGGGGTATTATAACGTGCTTATCGCGAATCTGGGATGGCGCGCCAAACAAAAACACCGGGCCGATGTGCCCGGTGTGTAAATGTTTTGTGTCGCGAGGAAGCCTGCCCTCTGCCGCTTACTTCTTACCTCCCTCGCTGCTCTTTGACGTTTGGGCTGCGCCGCCCTTCGACTTTTCTTTTGTCTTTGTTGTCTTTGTTTTATCGCTTGTCGTAGGCGATGATGTGTCGGGTAAACGCTTGCCGCTTCTGCGGTTATCGGTGACGTAGAAGCCTTTGCCCTTGAAGATAATGCCTGGGTGACCGATCACACGGTGGACCGGCCCATTGCATTCTGGGCAAACGCTTATCGGTTCGTCCGAAAACTTTTGCCGCCGCTCGAAGCGCACACCGCATTCACTACACCGATACTCGTACAATGGCATCTCGATATCTCCCTAAAACACCAGTTTCTTTTTGGTATCGTTATGATACCAGATCAACATAAGAATTACGCTAGAACATTGTAACAAACACCCAGACGTCCGCCAACAAATAGTTCTAACCAAAAGGCGGAAGACCTGGGGGCATATCGGCTCCATACCCTCAACCCCAGACCACAAGTACCATGAAATCGGGTTGTGTGTTAAATTTGAGATAGGGAGCCGATCTACATCTACAATTCTACAATAAAATAGGGAGAGATAGGTGGACACACTCCAATATTTGCAACAATATCGCCAGGTAAAGACGCTCAAGAGCGGGGTGCGCGTCTTGCTGCGCCCACTGACTCCGGACGATGCCGGCGGCTTGGTCGAACTGTTTACCTCGGCGACTTCGCAAGATGTGACTTATTTGCGTCGGGACGTGACCGATAAAGAGTTGGTTGCGTCGTGGGCCGAGAAAGTGGACTTGTTGCGGGTGTTCCCGTTAATCGCTTTGGTGAACGGGCGTATCGTCGGCGATGCGAGCTTGCATTTTGGGTCTGGCTACCGGCGGCACCTCTGCTGGATACGGATATTCCTCTCGCCCGACTGCCGACGGCAAGGCATCGGCGCGCTGATGTTGAGCAACCTCATTTCGATTGCCCGGCGCTTGGGGATGCACCAGATCATCGCCGAGGTGGTGAGCACGCAAGTGCAGATGATGAAGGCGCTCGAATCGCTTAACTTCGAGAAGGAATACCGCCACCGGGATTATTCTATCACGCCGAACGGCGAGACCCTCGACATGCATGTATATGTGCTGCGCTTGGTCGAACCGGGGGAACAATTCTAATGCTCGCCCGGCTGAAACACCTGGGGCGCCCGGCACGGGTCATCCTCTGTGGCGTTGCGACTATGATGATTATGCCGGTCCTCAGCAGCCTGGGGATAAGCATTGTCCCGCTAACAATCATCGCGATAGCTTGGTACGTTTTAGGGTGGTTCTTTTGGCTTGGTTTCGCCGCCGAGCTGCCCGAAGTGAGCAGCGGGGCTTTGCTCTACCTGGCGATAAGCAACGCCACGTTTATACTCTGGGCTATCTATGACTTGGTGATTCTGCTAGTGATCGCTTAGAGACGTGGAGGAGAAACGATGCGCCATCAAAGTTTCGTTGTAGGGTTCATCCTGCTGACACTATTGCTCGGCGGGTGCGGCCCAAACGCTGCCCCACCGCCCACCGATACCCCCACCCCGCCGCCCACCCAAGCGCCGGTCATCGTCACCCCTCTCCCGAACCCCTCGGTACCGCCGACCTGGACGCCACTCCCGGCGAACAATACGCCTGTCCCGACCGATACGGCGCTGCCAAGCGATACGCCCCCGCCGGCGACCCCGCTTGTCTTCGCCACCGAGGACCCGGCCTGTGATACCTGGCGCGCAGTTCAGGTGGATAACCAAGAAGATTTTGCCGGCGGTGCTGTGCCGATAATCAAGTGGGCGGCTTTGGATGCGGCCAGTGCTTATGGGGTCTCGGTGGTTGCTGTTGCATGGAACGAGGTCGTCAACACATTTGTCGAGCCATCGGCATCTCCGGATGCTGAAGCCGCATTCCTTAGTTATGAGATCGCGCCCGATGTTCTAGGCGCCGGGGGCTTTGGCTATGGCTGGGAGGTGACCCCGCTCGGCGACCAGGGCGCGCTGTGCTATGGCATCAGCGGCGAGTTTAGCTATTCGCCATAGGCTCTGGGCAGGCCGGCGGCCCGCCCAGGAACCCCGTGTAGAAGGATTAATCAGTCACCCGCAATGCCGACCGCATCAGGGACCACTTCAACCGCACCTTGTGCCTTGTTGAGGTTTTGGGCCGGTACCAGCAAGAAGACCAGGTTCATCAGGATGCCCGCCACCGACGCCGTCGCGATCGCGGGAAGTTCGGCGCCGTAGAGCAAGATGTTGCCGCCCTCAAGGTAGGACCCGCCGATGCCGATCACCAAGATGACCGCGCCGATAGCCAGTTGGCGCGGGTCGAAGAGGTTCACCTTCTCGCTCTGGATGAGCGCAACCCCCTGCAGGGCGATGACACCGAAGAGGTAGATTGCAAGCCCGCCGGTCACGGCAACGGGCAGGGTCCCCACCAACGCGCTGAGCTTACCCACGAAGGCCAAAAGCATCGCAATGCCCCCTGCCGCGATCAACACAGGCGAAGAATAATTCCGCGTGATCGCCATCAGCGAGTTGTTCTCGCCATAGTTGGTACCGGCACAGCCGCCGAGCATCCCGTTCACCACATCACCCAGGCCGTCTAGCATCAGGTTGAGGCCGACGAGCTTCTTGATAATGGGCTTGGGCCGGTCGAGGCTATCGGCAAGCCGGTCAACATACAGGCTGATCTGGTACAGGTGGGCGGTAGATTCGGGGATGGTTGCGATCGCGATCGGGGCGATCGCCAATACTGCCTTAAATACGTTCGGGTCGGCGAAGTTCGGGAGGGAGAACGAGGGGATTGCCAGCCATGCAGCGCTGCTCACCGTGCTGAAATCGATCTGGCCCATGCTCAGCGCAAAAAGGTACCCCACCATGCCCCCCAGGAGCACCGGCAGCATCCCCAACAGGCCGCGTCCTTGCAAGTATACCGAGAACATCACCGTGGCGATCAGGGTGACGAGGGCAATCGACCACTCAGCCGCTGCCATATCCAGGGCGGTTTTTGCCAGCGAAATGCCGATCACGATGGCGACCGAGCCGGTCACGACCGGCGGCAAGACTTTGTCCAGCGCAGCTTTGCCTGCGGTGCGTATCACAAAGCCGACCCCGATATTGAGAATGCCCGTGACCACGATCCCGGCTTGTGCAACATCTTTGCCGCCCCATGCCGACCCCATCACGCCGACCACTGCCGCGATGTAGGCGAAGCTCGACCCGTAGTACATGGGGATGCGCCCGTTTGAGAACAGCAGGGCAAGCACGGTTGCCAAGCCCGAAGCAAACAGTGTTACACCGATGTCGAAGCCGGTGAGTATGGCGACCAGCACCGTAGCAGGGAACATGGTGATTACATGCTGTAGGCCCAGACTGATAAGCGCCGGCGTCGGGGGTTTATCTTGCGGGAGATACCCGGTCAACTTCTGTACGTTCATGGTTTGTCATTCTCCTTTAAAGAACAAATTATGCGTTTGGGTTTCGGCAAACAGGCAAAAAAAAACCCTTGACCAATAAACGGTCAAGGGTTTTCAAAAGAGAAAAGTAGAACACGGCAGCTTGTGCCGAGGTATCCGGAAAATGTATTTCTGCAAGGGTTTCATGTTTGCCTCCTCCAAGCGCGCAAGTATAGCGGCTTTTTTCGATTTGTCAAACTTTCGTTTTATTCCCCTCACCCCCGGCCCCTCTCCCTCAAGTGGCGAGGGGAGCC
>CAZJBO010000246.1:0-4647 GCA_964544075.1 uncultured Anaerolineae bacterium | reverse complement strand
CGATGACGTAATCGATGACATAGTCGGGCCACGCCTGGATGCGTGCGCTGATGCGGATATCGCCATCTGTAGATCCGCCATAGCTGAAGCTGCCGAGGCGGACCTTCATGTTATGCACCCAGCGGATGCTGTGCCAGCGGATTTTGCCATCAAAGTATTCGTGGTTGATGCGTTCGGCGCGCTTGGTCAGCTCTGTGTCGTTAAGGCGGGCCGCGCGCGTGCGTTGTGTCAATATTCGTGGGATGAGGGTTTTATCAAGCAGCAATCTAATATCCCGGCGGCGCATTGATTTGGGCACATGTACCTTTGCCTGCCCATCGACAAGCGACCACTTGACCGCATCTTGCAGATGGGTGTCATGTACCACGGTGATGATGATGACCTCATCGTCGGTTTGGATGGTGACGGTCCCGTCTTTGGCGTAGACGATGCGGGGTCCATAGACGTCTTGGGGTGTGGCCTCAGGCGCTGCTTCCTGTTCTGGCGCGGGCTTGGATGTCTCTTTATATTCTTCGTGGAGCTTAGGGATGATGGTGTTGTCTAAAATGTCGGCAATGTCGGCGACACCTATATGCCGGGGGGCACGCACCTCGACATAGTTGTCGTCTACAGTCCACGTTATCGACTTGCGGAGACGTCCGTCGTGCCGTACAGTGATAAAGACATCCCTATCGCAAATTCTGACGGTACGGCTGTGAATGGAAGGGTTCATTATCTTGTGCCCTGCTTGGTATTTGTTCGCCTGTGCTTATCTGTGAGTCCGGAGCTGGCGGAGGCAAAGCAAGGCGAATAAAAACCCTTGCTTGTCTATTGCGCCGAATCGTATAGACTTAGGTAATAAATTATATCAAGCCTACAATTCCTTGTCAGGCCCGGTGCAAGGTGCTATAATGCGCGCTGCTTTGAGGGCGCGTAGCTCAGCTGGTTAGAGCGCACGGTTCACATCCGTGAGGTCACGGGTTCGAGTCCCCTCGCGCCCACCTATTAAGCCGCACCGTGGTATCCTGACGAAAAGGTTTCACGGTGTTTTTATTTACACGGTGCCGGTAAAAGCTGCGTTGAAAGTTGACATCGCCCACCATCATATAGATAGGCTGCTCTTCCGCCTTCGCTGGTTCCTGATCGCCGGCGTGTTGGTATGGTCCCTGTGGGGGCCACCCCCGGCGGGCGACACTGCCCCCAACATCTCTATGTTGGTGTTGGCAGCCGGCATCACGGTCTATAACCTCGTGCTGTTTGGGGTGCGTTGGGCGCTGGCGGACGACTGGGGTATGCAGTTTGCCATAACGACGCTTCTGCTCGATGCGCTGATAGGCGTGTTGATCTTCATCGCGTCGGGAGGCGTGGCGCTGGCGTTGGTGGCGGGGGGCATCTTCCCCATACTGGTGGCGTGGCTGCGCTTTGGCACCAGGGGGGGGCTGCCGATAACGTTAGCAACCTGTGTAGTGGACCTGCTTTATCTGGTGGTGGATAGAGGCGCAGCAGAGCAGGCTAGCGCCTTTCTATATGTTGCAGCCATGCTTGCCCTGCTCATCATGGGCACAAGCGCAGGCCAGATTTACCGGCAGATGCGCAGAACCGGCCCCCCTTTGAGCGAGGTAGAGCAAGATGCGCTGGCGCTGCGGGCGGCGCGCGCGCGGGCGCGCATCACTTTCGAGATGGCCGCCGTACTCAGCGCCGACCTGAACTTGGCGACCGTGCTGAGCGCCGCGCTTGAGATGGCCGAAAAGGGGATGCGCGACATCGGCGAAACCGCGACACTGGTAGGCTGTGCATTGCTGTTCGACGGCGACGAGATGTATGTGGCAGCAGAGCGTGGCCTAACCCGTACCGATGCTAAGGTGCGCATACCCGGACGGCGCGGCGCCATCGGGCTGTGTCTGCGGCAGACCGAGCCGATCTTCTCGAACAACCCAAACGAAGACCCTGAACTGCGGCAGTTTATGGCGCTCAAGACCTGCCGCTCGCTGTTATGCGTTCCGCTGCGCGCCGGCTACGATGACTTCGGTGCGTTGGTGATGGGCACCGAACAAACCGATATGTTCGAGGACGAACAGGTGGCCTTGTTCAGCGCCATCGGCACGCAAGCGACCATCGCGTTGCAGAATACGACGCTCTATAACAACCTGATCGAGGAAAGAGACCGAATCGTGGAGGTCGATAAGGAAGCGCGCAAACAACTTGCCCGCGACCTGCACGACGGACCCACGCAGAGCGTCTCGGCGATCGCAATGCGCGTCAACTATATCCGCCGTTTGATCGAGCGCCAGCCTGAAGACGTGCCCGAAGAACTCTACAAGGTCGAGGAACTCGCCCGTCAGACGGTGAAGGAGATTCGGAACTTCTTGTTTACCTTGCGCCCGCTGGCCCTAGAGTCGCAAGGTCTATCCGGTGCGCTCGAACAGCTCGCGGAGAAGATGAAGGATACCTACAAGCAAAATGTGATCGTACAGGTGCAGGAGCGTACCGAGGCTATGCTTAGCGAGCACGCCCAGGGGACCCTCTTCTACATCGCCGACGAAGCGATCAACAACGCGCGCAAGCACGCAAAAGCCGCGCACATCTGGGTGCGGCTCTACATACGGCACGATGCAGTGATCTTCGAGGTACAAGACGATGGCGAGGGCTTCGATATTGAGGAAGTGCAGGAGAGCTACCTCGACCGCGAGAGCCAAAGCCTGGGTATGGTCAACATGCGCGAGCGTGCCGCGCTGATCGACGGCGTCTTGGATATGCAGAGCGCGGTCGGACAGGGTACCATGATCCAGGTGCTCATCCCGCGCGACTCGCGTCACGTGATCGAACGCCCGCACAGGACGTAAACGGTGTATCTTACCCAGAGGGAAACTTTGCCACGGAGGATACTGATAACACGGAGCAAGAGAAACAACTCTATGACCTCTGTGCTCTCTGTGGTAAAGCCCTTTTCGCCCCCAATATGGGATGCACCTTGACGTAAATTTGCACATTGCCACCGGCAATGTACAATTAGGCAATTGATTCTGCTGTAACTGTATGGGATCAACACGCGGGCCGAGGAGGGTTTGCTATTCCTCGGCTGTACTTTGTAGGGAGACTACAGGAATTTGTTAAGCCCGTTTGACTGGCTCTTGGGCCTTCTCTCACTCGACATAGGCATTGACCTGGGCACGGCCAACACCCTGGTCAGTGTACGCAACAAAGGGATTGTCATCAACGAACCTTCGTGGGTGGCGATCGAAAAACGCACGCGCCGCCCGCTCGTCATCGGCGCCGAGGCGCGCCAGATGGTAGGGCGTACCCCCTCGAACATCATCGCGGTGCGGCCATTGCGCGACGGCGTGATCTCGGAGTTCGAGATCACCGAGGCAATGCTCGATTACTTCATCCGCAAAGCCCACGAACACTCCTTCGTGCCCATCCCTCGGCCCCGCGTGGTCGTGGGTATACCCAGCGGCGTGACCGAGGTGGAAAAGCGCGCGGTCTATGAGGCTACCCTCAACGCCGGCGCACGCCACGCCTACTTGATCGAAGAACCCACCGCCGCCGCCATAGGCGCCGGTTTGCCCATCATGGAAGCGCGCGGCACGATGGTCGTCGATATCGGCGGCGGCACAACCGAGGTCGCGATATTCTCGATGGGCGGCATAGTGATAAACCGCTCGATCCGAGTCGCCGGTGACGAGATGGACGAGGATGTCATAAAGTACATGCGCAGCAAATATAATCTGCTCATCGGGCAGCGCATGGCCGAGCAAACCAAGATGGAAATCGGCTCAGCCTTCCCGCTGCCGGAGGAGCGCACAATGACGCTGCGTGGCCGCAACCTGGTCACCGGCTTGCCGGAGGCGGTAGAGGTCTCGTCAATCGAGCTGCGTGAGGCGCTGGCCCCCTCGGTGGAGATCATCGTGAATGCGATCAAGGACGCGCTGGACGAGACGCCGCCAGAGCTGGTGGCCGACCTGATGGAAACCGGTATCTGCATGGCCGGCGGCGGATCGCAGCTTCAGGCATTGGTCGAGCGCGTAGCCGACGAGACCAACATTCGGGTATGGCTGGCCGAAGATTCGATGACCTGTGTAGCGCGGGGCGCGGGGCGCATCTTGGAAGACTATGACAACCTGCGGGTTCTCTTGGTAGGCCTAGAGCGCGGCAGCACACGCCACTGAACAGAAGAGCTATGTGCGCTTTCGAGTAAAGTTATTCTGCAATGTCTCGATCCTCTCTCCCTCTGGCCGATTTGTCATCAACGAGGAGTATTCCGATGGCTGAGTATATTCATGTTTCGGTGGCCTGGCCCTATGCCAACGGCAACCTCCACGTAGGACACCTGGCGGGCGCATATCTGCCAGCCGACATCTTCGCGCGCTACCATCGGCTTAAGGGCAACCACGTCTTGATGGTGTCCGGCTCCGATACCCACGGCACACCGATCACCGTGCAGGCCGACCGGGAAGGCGTCGAGCCACGCGCGATATTCGAGCGTTACCATAAAAACTCTTTGCAAACCCAGAAGGATATCGGCATCAGCTACGACCTCTTCACCCACACCGATACCGAGAACCATCATCGTATCGCACGCGACTTCTTCACCAAGCTGCTCGAAGCCGATTACCTCTACCGCGAGACACAACATCAGCTCTACAGTGTGTCGGAACAGCGCTATCT
>CAZJBO010000245.1:0-4649 GCA_964544075.1 uncultured Anaerolineae bacterium | reverse complement strand
AACCAGGAGTACATATGTCTTACGTGAATGAAGAGATCGACGCCGTGATGATTACCCCGCTGGCCGTAGAGAAGGTTCGTGCGATTATGGTAGAGCGCGATGTACAAGACCACATCTTGCGCGTCTTTGTGGCCGGCGCGAGCTGTTCGGGTATACAGTACGGCATGGCGTTTGAGAAGAACGCCCAAGAAGGCGATACGGTCATCACCCTAGACGGCCTCACGGTAGTGGTGGATGCGCATAGTTTGCCTTTCGTGAACGGTGTCAACATCGACTTTGTCGAGACGCCGCAAGGCGAGGGCTTTAGCATCAAGAACCCCAACGCCAGCCCCGGAGCGCTTTGTGGTGGGGGATGTTCTTCTTGCTGAGCGGTTATCTGAGCGGTGCCGCGCACCCCTCTTCGTGTAGTTAAACATCCCGGACGGCTACATCCAAAGAGCCTGTCGCCCAACACGGGCGACAGGCTCTTTTTCGGCAGGGGTTACATTCCGGTATCAGCGCGAGAAGGTGTAGACGGTGAGGCTCGCCCCTGGGCTAATGTTGCCAGACTGTGTGGTGAGGGTGGCGCCGTTGTTCTTTACGACAAGCGTGTAGGTAGTCACCCCCTCGGAAGCACACTCGCCCGTGTATTGTATCTTGACGCTGTACCCTCCGCTGGGCGCGGTGCCGGTCGGCCAGTAGATATTCTCGACTGCCGGGGCTGCGGCCACCGAGCACGGCGAGTTAGCGTTGCGCTCCAGCCGTCCCCCGGAGGGTGCGATGGGCGATGCGTGGTGGATGACGAAGCCGTTCGGATCGGTTACATAGAGGTCGAGGTTGGCCGTGTTGTTCCAGCTTAAGGTGACCTGTACATCTCCGCCGGCTGTACCGCCGCCCACGACAATGGTGATAAAGCGGTTCTCCTCGCTGCTGTCCTGCTTGACCACCCGCAGAGTATAGGTGGTGGTCGTGGCGGGGCATTCGCTGCGCGTTCCGCTGCCGGAGACGCCGCCGCCCTGGTAGTAGACCTCGCGGATGAATTCTACGCGCCACGAGATGTTGACGCACTCGCCCGCGTTGATCTGGGTGCGGTCGGCGGTAAACTCGATGATCGGCACCGTCGCGCTGCCCACGGTGATGGTTACCTCACGGGTCTCCTCGGTTCTATCCTTCTTGACCACGCGCAGACGGTAAGTCTGTGTCGCGGTGGGACATTCGCGGTGCGAGCCGACAAGATTTACCCACTGTCCCTGATAGTACGCGGCAGTGCCGTTTTGGACGTTCCACGAGAGGGTGGCACATTCGCCGGGGGCGATGCTGGTACGGTCGGCTGTAAAGGTGATGAGGGCCGGGTTTGGCAAGACCACGATCGGCACGGTCATAGTCTCTTCGCCGCCGCCGGTCTTGACCACACGCAAGGCATATTCCTTTGAAGTGGTCGGGCACTCGCGGCGTGTGCCGACCAGGTTTACCCAACGTCCTTCGAAGTATGCGCTGCGGGCATTCTCGACGTTCCACGAGAAGGTGATGCATTCACCTTCAAGGATTTGGTTCCGGTCGGCAGAGAATCCGATCACGGTAACCGGCTCCGGCGTCGGCACCCCGACCTGTTTCCATTTGAGCCGGACGATCGCCAGTTCCTCTTGCTCGAAGTATTCAAGCCGGATAGTGTGGGCGCCGCTTAGGTCGCGCGTGCGTTTGTAGTAGTGCAGCCATTGAGGATACCATGCGTTGATGACAAGCTGGTCGTCTATATAGAGACGTGCGCCATCATCGGTTTGGAGGTTGAATTCCCATTTGCCGGGCGGGAAGTTCACGGTTTGGGTCCAGCGGACCGAGAAGTACCCTGGGTTGATGATGCCCGGTGCCGGTGACCGGTAGCCCCAGTTATAATCGATGTTAGGCTCGTTGCGGGTCAGTACCGGGTTGCCTTGTAGATAGCGGTTGTTGTAATACTCGGCCAGCCATCCTCCGCCGACCGCCTGCCCCGGCGCCGCCGCCGCGCTCGTCACCGCCTCGACGACGTTCTCTGTGAGATGTATCCCACGTGGGGGCCTTTCCTCGACGACCAGTTCCCACTGCACGTCGATTTCGGCGTTACTGCCGCCATCGAAGTACTCGATGCGGACCTCGTGTGAGCCGCCCTTGATGTAGGCCTCGGTGTAGGTCCAACCGGCTTGCCGCAGCCGCCAGTCGCTCAGCACGACGTTGCCGTCAATGTATATGCGCACCCCATCATCGCTGGCGGCATAAAAGCGGTGCAAGCCTTCCTCAAAGTCGTAACGGCGCGTCCAGCGCACCGAGAAGTTGTCTACACCAACCCCTGGGCAGTTTTCAGGGCCGCCGAGTTCCCACCAGTGGTTATTGTGGACTTCATCGAGCACACAGGTTGGCGTGCCTGATAGGGTGGGGTTATTGAAATATTCGGCGTGCCACAGCGCGTCTTGAGCATTGGCCGGGGCTGTGGCTGGAGCGAGAACAAGCATCAGGGCCAACGCCCCCAACAAAACGCTTAAACGGATTACCCTGCGCATGGCATTTTCCTCCTACCGGAATCAAATAGGCCGGCATACAATGGGGGTCGGGCCGTGCTAGCAGTCTAGCACAACCGTCTCACAATGGCAATTTAATTTGTCGGCAGGGGTGCATCCTACGTTGGAGATGAGAAGCGCGCTGTGCGCGTGGGGTGGGGATGTGGAGCGGCACCCCATAAACTTATGTGGCACATGCACCCTGCCCGCTTCGGTCCGGGTGTTGCCCACAAACGGTTCTGTGACTCTACGCAGACCCCCAGTTTGCCTCTATCATAGACCAATATAGAGGAAGCCGGCGCTACGCTACCCCGGCGTTTGGGCGATGCTTGCCCTACGATATTCCGACGGTGGCCTTACCCGGCCTGCACTGCCGTCGCCACACCGTCTAGCAAGGCTTTCTCTTGGAAATCGAACACCGTGCGAGGGTCGAGCACCAGGCGTCCCCCCACGATGCGCGCTATGATGGCCGGGTGCATATGGCGCAGGCGTTGCCTGAGCAAGTCGGGCTGCGCGTCGCCCAGCGCGACGACACAGGTCGGCAGAGTTTCGGTGGGCAGGCTCCCGCCCCCCACCGTCGAGTGCCCCAACATCACGTCTGTTTCCACACCATGCGCCGCCAGCGTCACCGTCCAGCGCAGCGCCGTAGCTTGCAAGTCGTCGGGCGTGCGGCCCAACATCTGCCATATTGGTATCCGAGCGGCGGCCTCGCCCTCAATGTAGTGACGCAGAGTCGCGCCCAGCCCGGCCAGGCAATATTTATCTATGCGTGCGGCCCGCGCCAGCGGGTGGTGTCGCAAGCGCTCGACCCATTGCGCACGCCCCACAATGCAGCCGGCCTGTGGCCCGCCGAGCAATTTGTCGCCGCTGAAACAAACAATATCCGCGCCGGCCTGCACGCTCTCCTGCACCATCGGCTCGTGAGGCAACCCAAACCTGCCGGTATCCAGGAACGCGCCGCTGCCGACATCGTGCATCAGGGGGAGCTTGTGTGCGTGTGCCAGCGTCGCGAGCGCAGCCGCGCCCGGTTCTGCGTGGAAGCCGACAATGAGGAAGTTCGAGTGGTGCGCCATGAAGATCAGACGGGTTGCTTCGTTTAGTGCGGCTTCATAATCGCCGACGCGCGTGCGGTTGGTGGTGCCGACCTCGACCAGGTGTGCGCCCGATTGTGCCATCACCTCTGGGATGCGGAAGCCGCCGCCGATTTCGATGAGCTGCCCGCGCGAGATGACCACCTCGCCGCCCTTCGCCAGCGTCGAGAGCGCCAGCAGCACCGCCGAGGCTGCGTTATTGACCACGAGCGCAGCCTCGGCGCCGGTGATCCGGCAGAGCATCGCCTCGACCTGTGCGCCGCGTCCACCGCGCGCGCCGACATCAAGGCGATATTCCAGGTTAGAGTATCCGCGTGCGACGCCGCGCATC
Organism: uncultured Anaerolineae bacterium; assembly: GCA_964544075.1. Taxonomy (GTDB): domain Bacteria; phylum Chloroflexota; class Anaerolineae; order Aggregatilineales; family JAFGMM01; genus JAFGMM01. The sequence continues at coordinate 717 of CAZJBO010000245.1, read as the reverse complement.
GCCTCTTGCGCGGCGGTGCTGAGCGGTGTGCGTCCGAGGTTGGTGTGTATAATCACGCCGGTCGCGTTGATGACCGGCTGGAGGGTTTGCATGGCCTCAGCTTCGAGCGCAGCGGCGATGGTCTCGATGAGCGCGGCCTCGGTTGAGCGTTGCGGGTTGGTGGCGAGTTGTCGGCGGGTTTCTGCGAGCACTGCCCGTATCGCGGCGGTGACGGCAGGCCGCCCGTATTGGGCGATGAGGGCGTGGGTAGGCGATGCGCGAAGCAGTTTATCTACACTAGGCAAAGCCCGGCGGGGGTCGGTTTGGCTAGGCATCGGTTACCTCCATGCCATAGCAATAGAGCTTGCTATGGAAAAGGCCAATGGTCAAGTTGTTTGAAATAGACTTCGGCCTGGCGTTTGGCCCGGCACCGGCGTATTGGTTCGAGGTCGATATTGTAATGCTCGGCAGCGCGAATCACCATATCTGGAGGGATGTAGGTAATGCAAAGCGTGGGGTCGAACTCGCCCGGCGTAAAGGTGGGCAGGTTGCGGTGGAGCCGGTAGCCATTGAAAGCCACGCTTGCTACGACGAGCACAAGCATGACGATTTGCAGGCTGCGCCGCATGGCCCGGCGGTTTAGATTGGCGATGCTCAGGCTCAGTAGGAGCAGCCAGCCGATAACCCCCATATAGAGGGAGCGTTCGACGAAGTAAGGCGAGTGTATCACGCTGTTGG
>CAZJBO010000244.1:0-4703 GCA_964544075.1 uncultured Anaerolineae bacterium | reverse complement strand
ATTGATATGCGTATAAAGGGCGGGGTCGGCGCGATCGAGATCGAGGTGCCACGCGGCGCTGCGGTGCGGCTCACGTCGTCTGGTGGTGAGTTATCCGGCGTGAACCTCCCTGCATATTTCAACCGCGTGCATGGCAAAGGCCATCACCATCAGGGCGAGCACGTCTGGGAGACCGAGGGTTATGACGCCGCCGCGCGGCACATCAATATCGAATTTGAAGGCGGGGGCGGGAATTTTACTATAAAATAGGGTGTCGATGCCCGCTTGTGGTGCGGCAAGGGGGCTGTGACGTTTGGGTACCTGATGATCGCAGAACAACCCCTCACACCCTGGATACTTTTCACGCTGGCGCTGCTGCTTCTACGCTTCACGCAGCACTGGCTTGAGCAGCACATGATCGGCCTGGGCTTGCTCGTCACCGGGCGGCTCGATATGGCGATCATGTGCTATTATGTTATCATGCTGCCCGGTGTCTTCCTCCACGAGCTGAGCCATTGGTTGGTGGCGGGCGCGCTCAATGTGCCGGCTACGCATATGGCGCTCTGGCCGGAGCGCACCGAGACCGGTATCCGTCTGGGCTATGTCGAGATCGAGAAGCCCGACGCCGTGCGCAGCACCCTAATCGGCATCGCGCCCTTCATCGTGGGCTTGGCGGTCGTGCTGGCGCTGGCATACAATACGCTCGGCCTGCCGGCCTTCGCGGAGGCGCTCGCCACTGCCGATTTGGGCGTCGTCATCCCCGCCGCTCAGACTCTGGTCTACACGCCCGATTTTTGGGTCTGGCTGTATTTGCTTTTCGCCGTCTCCAACAGCATGATGCCCAGCGCTGCCGACCGCCGCGATTGGCCGGTATTCATTGCCGGGATGGTAGCGGTGGGGCTGCTGTTGATGCTCGTGGGGGTGGCGGAGGCGATCCTTGCGCCTTTGGGCGACCCGCTGCGAGATGCACTGCGGATGCTGACGGCGGCCATTGCGCCGATCATTGCGCTGAACATGGGCGCGATTGTCGTGACGTGGGGCGCCGAGCTTGTGTTGGGCCGCCTCACCGGGCGGCGTGTGCGCTATAATGCGGCACATCCCCAAGCTTTGTCCTGCACGTCGGCGCCGGAGGTAGTACAATCGCTCCTCGATCTGCCCTTGCCGGTGCCTGCCCCGCCCGATGCGGCGCAGCCTGCCGCGCCGGCGGCTTTGCGCGCCGGCTTCGAGTATGATGCGCTGCCCGACGCGCCCGACGAATTCGGATAGATGCGTAACCCTCAACGTGATTGCTCTCGACCGATCTTGTGCGTGCACATGATTTTCCTTGCCATGCTACGCTGTGTTATCATGGAGAGGCGCCGGGCTAAGCGAGCTATGGAGCGCGAGCATGTTTTCTCGCATAAAGCTACTGCTAGAACTGTCGTGGAAGAGCAAAGGGAACCGCTGGTATCTGCTTACCTTTCTGTTGTTCATCCCTATGTTCTTGGTGGGGCTTCTTAGCATTCTCCTCAACCCCTTATTCCCGTCCGTCTTGCTCTATTCCGGCATCCCGCTCTTCTGTATCATGACGCCGGTGCTTGTCTTCATTGCCATCCACTTCACACTGCGCAGCGCATCGAACATCATGTTGAATTGGTTCGGGGCCGACAAGAATGACGCCTATGAAATTATTCTCAACCATGTGCTGGGGGTCAACCAACCTAAGGTCGCGGCAAAGGATGGGAAGGTTGACTTGGATGATTATACTAAAGCCCGGTTGACTGCGGGGCTGCCGGCAGTCTTGACCGTAAACGCCGACACTGCCGTCCTCACCGAATTCAACGGACGCCCATTTAGAGCATATTGCAAAGCCGGTAAGTATAATCTGCTGCCTTTTGAAAAGATCAGCTATACCGTCAAGCTGCGCGACCAATTTGTCTCTCACCCCAATATGAAGGCCATCACCCGCGATGGTATCGGCGTCTCGTTTAAGGGCGGCATCGGCTTCCACATCCGGCGGAGTCCGGGCGCGAGTTTGCTCGAAGACCCTTACCCGGTAGATGATGACACAATCTTCCGTGTCGCATACAAGCGCCCGGTCGGGGCTGCCGGCGGAATGCCCCCGGCGCCGAGTAAAACCGTCCCTTTCCTCGTCTGGTCGCAGCTGCGGAACGTGGTCTCGAAGTATCGCTTTAGCCAGCTGATCGAGCTTTCGCTCGAAGGTCAAGAGAGCATACCGCTGAACAAACTGGCCGCTGAGGTCGCCGATTTAGCCCGTGGCATTGCCGATACACAGGGGATCACAATTTCCTTTGTGGGTTTAGAATGGGAGCTTGATGAGCTTGAGCCAGCCGTGCGTGAGCAAATCCGGAAGAACTGGCGGCGCACCCGTGACCAGCAGGTCAATAGCGCTCTGAGCGAGGACGAGGCCATACTCATTGCCAAGCGCATCGAGACCGTCTTGAACACACTCAAGGATAACGACTACCTGCGCGACGAAGAGCTGCCCAAGATCAGGGATATGATTAACGATGCGGTGTTCATCAAACATGATGTGTATGACCTGATCGGCGAAGAGGACAACGCATTGGCCGGAAGTTTGATACAAAGACGTGGGCGCATTGCCAACAGTGAGGGTAGCATGACCCCACAGGAAGAAGAAGCGTTTGATAAACGGCTGTCGGATAAATTCCCAGAGCTTGCCACCACTGAAGACGATCGTGAAGAAGGGGGAAAGGCATTCTCGTGAAACAAACAGGCCATGTGCTCGTAATCGGCGCGGCAGGGCTGGACGTAAAAGCCATGCCCGATGTCAGCCTTGATAACCTTTGCAAAGACACCGACATACAGGGACGTGTGCGCAACAGCGTCGGCGGCGTGGCGCGCAATATCGCCGAGAACCTTGCCCGGCTTGAGATGCCGACTGTGTTGCTCAGCGCGGTCGGCGACGATACACCGGGACGGCGGGTGCTATCGGAGACCGCCGCAAGCGGTGTGGATGTCTCCGAGGTGCGCGTGGTCGAAGACGCACGTACCGGCACCTGGATGGGCCTTATCGATCCCGATGGGGGGCTGCGCCTGGCGGTGGCCGACTATGGGATCATGGGGCACATAACGCCGCGTTACCTCTATGACCGGCGCAAGCTCTTTGCCGAGGCCTGCATAATAGTCATCGATGCCAACCTCGGCACCGAGGCGATGCGCTCTCTGTTCAAGCTGGCCGCGCGCTATGATCTGCGCGTCTGTGCCGACCCCACATCGGCGAGCCTGGCCGGTCGGCTCTGCACATACCTGGACCGGCTGTATATGGTCACCCCCAACGTCCGCGAGGCAAACGCGCTGCTCTGCGACGTGGAGATCATGGTGAGTGGGCGCGATAGCGCGCTGCAAGCGGCGCAAGAGCTGGTGGCTCTGGGGACCGAGATTGGCGTGGTGACGCTGGGCAAAGATGGGCTGGTCTATGCCACCGGCGATAGCAACGGGTATATCCCTGCTCTGCTCACCGAGGCCGTCGATACAACCGGCGCGGGCGATGCGCTCTCCGCCGGTGCGATCTTTGGCATTCTTAACGACATCCCTCTCGACGAGACAATGTGGCTTGGTGTCTCGGCTGCGGCAATGACGTTGCGCTCACCCGACACCGTCGTACGCGATCTCAGCTTAGAGATGCTCTACGACCAGTTGGTCTAAATCTCCACCCAAAAACGGAGGAACCACAATGCAATATACCGTCACGTGTTCTGCCCCTGTGCGCGCTGCACTAGAGCGCGGCGCACCGCTTGTCGCGCTTGAGAGCACCGTGATCTCGCATGGTCTGCCCTGGCCCCAGAACCTCGAACTGGCGCTCGATATGGAAGCTGCCATCAAAGCGCATGGCGCAACCCCCGCCACGGTTGCCGTGGTCGATGGGGCGATGCGCGCCGGGCTGGACCGTGCCACGCTCGAACGTCTGGCAAGGAAGGCCGAGCCTATCGCCAAACTCACCCGGCGTGACCTGGGCTTTGCGCTCGCCCTGGGTGGGTTGGGCGCAACCACGGTCGCCGCTACTATGTTCATCGCACACCGCGCCGGCATCCGGGTCTTCGCGACCGGGGGGATCGGCGGGATACACCGGGGCGATACCGGCGACATCTCCGCCGACCTGCCCGAACTGGCGCGCACACCGGTGGCCGTGGTCTGCGCCGGCGCAAAATCTATCCTCGACCTGCCGCGCACGGTCGAGTGGTTGGAGACGTTTGGGGTACCCTTGTTAGGTTACCAGACCGACGAGCTGCCGGCCTTCTTTGTGCGCACAAGCGGGCTGCCTGTGCAGCGCCGGGTAGATGCGGCAGAGGATGCCGCCGCCCTGATCTATGCGCACTGGGCGCTGGGCCTGGAGAGCGGTGTGCTCGTCGCGGTGCCCGCGCCCGAAGCTGAAGCCGCCGCAGTATCGGATACCGAAGCGGCGATCGAAGCGGCGCTGCGCGCTGCCGAGGTCGAGGGGGTGTGTGGCAAGGCTTTGACGCCCTTCTTGCTCGGCAAGGTGGCGGAACTCACCGGAGGCGCGAGCGTTAAGGCAAACCTGGCGCTTCTGAAGAACAATGCCGCCGTCGCTGCGCAGATCGCGGTGGCGCTGGCAAAGTAATCACAGTGCCGGGCGAGCCACCGTCTCGCCTCTACAATCATGTGCGGTGAGGGGGCGACCTTCTTTGCGGTTGGCGTCATCATAGCATAAAGAGTAAGCGCTCTTACCCCTCCTGCTTCTT
>CAZJBO010000243.1:0-4715 GCA_964544075.1 uncultured Anaerolineae bacterium | reverse complement strand
TGCACTGCCTACATCGCCTGGGGTCCCAGGCTAAGCGCGATACGTCGGCTGCGCCTGGGGTTGAAACCCCAGGCTAATAGCAAACCGTCGGCTGCGCCGACCTGCCGGAGTCTCGCGCGCTATCGCGTCCGAGGTCGGCGCAGCCGACATGTGATTCTAGCCTGCGGTTTCAACCGCAGGCACCCGGTTGTGATTGTGTACCCCGCGATTATAATACATCCCATGAACAACGAAGATGTATTCCCGGTCGTCATCATCGGCAGCGGACTCGCCGGCCTCACCGCTGCTCTTCACCTTGCGGCGCGAGATGTGCCGCCCCTCCTGATCGAGGCCGATACCGACTGGCCCGGCGGCTGCATCGCCGGCGGTGCCCCCGACACCTTCGAGCACGGCGGGCGCACATGGAGCTTCGACACAGAGCACGGCTCGCACGCGCTCTGGGGAGGCTATGATAACATGCGCGCGGTGCTGAGCCGTTTTATCGACATCAAATTGCGCGCCTCCGAGGGTGAGGAATGGATCAACCGCTGGGGCCGCGAGGTTAGGGCGGTCGAGGCGGGGTCTGCGATCCGCAACACTTGGATACCCGCGCCCTTTCATTACCTACAGCTGCTCTTGCGCCCCCGCTTTTGGGGCACGATCACACCGCTCGACTTCCTCTCGTTGCCCGGTTTTCTATATAGCATCCTCTTTACTGTAGGCTTCGACCCCATGATGGAAGAGAATACCCTGCCGGGGATGATCTTTGAGGATTACTTCCCGCTTTGGACGCCCAACCTGCAAGCGACCTTCGTAGGCCTGGGGCACAGCTTGCTTGCCGCGCCCTCCGAATCGATCACCTTTACCGGTTTCATCGCAGCGATCCGCGCCTACACCATGCTGCGGCGCGATGCGTGGCAGCTCGAATACCTGCCCGGCAACCCCCATACCTATCTCGTCCAACCGATGATTGACAAGATCGAGGATATGGACGGCATGGTGATGTTGGGGACCCGCGCGGTAGAACTCAGACGCATGGACACGCACTGGCAAGTGCGGGTCGAGGATGTGCGGCGCGGCGGGATGCGCACCCTCAACGCACGCCACGTTATCTTCGCCACCGAGCCGCCCGCCGCCGCGAAGATACTCGCCGCCGGTGCCGATACCGCCGCGCGCGCCGCCGACATCACATTCCCAGACGCGCTGCCGTGCGCCACCGTGCGCCTCTGGTTCGACGCCGCCCCGCGTGATGGCGCGCCGGGCGGCATGTTCACCGGCGACTTCCTGCCCGACAACTTCTTCTGGCTACACCGGCTGTACGAAGAGTTCTTCGAGTGGCACACGGTCACCGGGGGCAGCGTGATTGAGATGCACCTCTACTCCACCGACGATATATTGGCGCGCAGCGATGAGATGCTCATCATCACCTGTACCAGCGAGGTGATGCGCGCCTTCCCTCGGCTGCGCGGCCACTTCATACACGGGGCGCTGCGCCGCAACGGACGCCATCAAACCGAGTTCCGCGTGCCCACCGCCGCGAGCCTGCAGGTCGAGACGCCGTGGCCGGGTGTCTTCGCGTGTGGCGACTGGGTGGGTTATCCATCACCGGTCTTCTGGATGGAGCGCTGTTGTGTGACCGGCATCGCGGCGGCCAACCATGTGTTGGCCGCATATGGTGCGGAACCGTTCGAGATCATCCCGCCGCGCAAGCCGGAGTGGTTGGCGCGCGGCATCGGGTTTGTGGTGCGTGGCACACGGCGGGCGCTGAGTCCGCTTGTGATGGGCCTGGCGCGGCTGCGGCGCGGGCGGGGTTGATGGACGAGTCCCCGATCTTTCGTGACCTCCCGGAGGATGTGCGCGCGGCTTTATATCGCACGGCACAACACCACACATGCGCCGTCGGCACTGTGCTCTGCTACCCCGGCGACTCTGCCGACCGGCTTTACTTGCTGACCGACGGCAAGTGCAAGGCAGACGGCGGGGCAGAGATATTGCCGGGCGCGCTCATCGACCCGGTGGCGGTGCTCGGTGGGCTGCCGCACCGTGTCAAGGTGACGGTGGTCGAGGACTGCGCCCTGTTGAGCTGGTCGGCTGCTGCGCTGCTGACGTCGGAGGCCTTCGCGGGGGCGGCGCTGCGCCACCTGGCAGATGCATTGCAGACGGCGCGCGCCCGCCTTGATATGCTTGCGGCACCTATCAACTATCGGGGCGCGCACAGCGCCGTGCTGCTGCCGGGTCCATACTTCTTTGAAGATGTGACGATGCTCTTTGCCTTCTGTGATGCGGACCTCGACGCCACACGCGCGCTCCTGCCGCCGGGCCTAAAGCTGCTGCGCACCCCCATCTTGCGGCGCGGCGTGGTGCTCATCGCCCTAACCGACTTCCCGCACGCCTTCCCCATCGACCGGCCCGCCGCGCGCATGGCCCCCTATACCGAGACGACTTGCTTTGTGCCGGTGCGCTTCGGCAAGGCGGTCGGTCTCTATGTGGCGCATATATACCCCTCGGCGTGGGAGCCGATTTTGCTGGGGCGCGAGATTTACGGCTTCCCCAAGCGGTTGGGACAGACTGTGCTTGGGCCGAGACGCGCAGCGCTGGCGGTGGATGACCGAGAACATCTGAGCTTGGCTTGGGAGCAGACCACGCCCAGCAGAGAAGCGCGCTTTGTCGGCGCGCTGTTGGGTCTGCTGGGCTTGTATAAGCACGCGGGCACGCTGACCTTCCAGGCGGGGGAGGTGCTGCGCAAGGCAATGCGCTTGCCGGGCTACCGCCGTGTGGATGCGTATAACCGCAAGCGTATCCTTGCGTCCGGCGCTACGCTAGAGAACCCTACCTATGCCATCGACTGTCTGACCCGCGCCACGTTCGGCGTGCTGCGCTGGTACCAGATCGCGGAGATGCGGCGGCCAGTGCTCAAGGTGAGCGGCGGCCCGTTGATGGACCTCGACCTGAGCTTGCGCGCGGGCTACCGGACGCAGCTCGATATGCGGTTGGGGGCCGGGCGCGTGCTGCGCGATTATCTAACCCCCTGAGCACCCCCGTACACTTCTGCCCGCGACAGCGCCCGACAAAACACCTGTGGTACAATTGCCATGTCTACGTCGATGCAACCGCATCTGTCCCCCCTGCTCTCCGAGGGGGTTTTTAGCCGAGTAAATACATACAACTACGCAACCCATCGCAATCCAGGAGGAACCATCACAATGAAACGCTGGCAAAGTTTTATCTCCCTCATACTGCTGCTCGCCCTGCTCGTGCCAACATCGGCCAACGCCCAAGCCACCCCATCCGGCCCCATACTCGCCTACATCAAGGAAGGCAACGTCTGGCTGCACTACGGCGACGGGGTCACCCCCGACCTTGCCCTTACCAACGACGCACTATCCGACGCCGGGTCTGCCAACTACCCCCCATACTACGATCCCGCCTATGGCACGCTAAGCTGGTCGCCCAACGGCAAGTGGCTCGCCCTAATCCGCTACAACGACGTCAGCACCCTCTACGTCGTGGACGTGACCGCCACCCCCCTAGTATTAGAGCCGGTCGATAGCGGCCTGGCCACCGCCTTCCCCCCTGCCTGGCGCAACGACAACACCCTAACCTACGTCATCGATAGCGGCGTATACGAGGAAATGTCTCTGAACCTCCAGATATTCTCATACCGGCCCGACGACGAAACCCACGCCACCGTCATGCTCGGCACCTACCGCTTTGGTGTGGGGTGCGGCGGCGGCACCTCCGACCCTGCCGGGATGCTCTACGGCGCCGAAACCCGCAGCATCGCCGGCGACTCTTTGATCTTCGCCTGGTCTGGCACGCTCGCCATCCACAGCACCGATTGCTCCGGCTCCGGCGTCGCCGCCTTCGACATAGACACCCAGGCCGACGGCGTCATCTCCGAAAACCTCACCCGCGCCGCCATAGACCCCAGCCACGGCTTCCTCGCCGGCATCATCCCGCCCGACGCCGCCGGGGTCAGCATGATCGAAGTCTATAACATGCTCAACCTCAACGCCCCCATGCACCAGATCATCGCATCCGACATCCCCGGCACCACCGCCGCCCACCTCGCATGGACCCCCGACAGCACCGGCCTGTATTACAGCCTACGGCAGCACGAAGGCGATCGGGAATACGCCGACCAGGGCGTCTACATCAGCGAATACTTCAGCGGACTGCACTACTACAACCTCCTCAACAACGAAGACTCAAACCTCTACACCGCCCCCGCCTTCGTCTTCACCAACATCGCCCCGCTCGGAGACAACGCCGTAGTCTTCACCCAAATCGACAACGCCTCCGCATGGTTCGACCTAAAGACAAGCGGCGCAAGCGAGGCCAACCTGATGTATAATCTGCCCAACACTTTCATAATCAAAGTGAGCCTAGACCCTGCCGACAGCGCGCTGCTGGTCGAGGGTGCCGGACAGGTTGCCGTGCGGCCCCAGCCGGAGGCGTAGGGATACCCCCCAGGGTTACGGCTTGCTCGACACTTGACTGCCGGAGACCATGCGTCCCAGATGGCTATCGGGAAGTATAGATACACATGCGGCGAACTGTAACCCTAGCATTTTTTACCCTGCTCATGCTCATCACGGTGGGCGGCACATTGACCTCGGCCCGGCCCGGCGCATATGCACACCAGCAACCGACCGCTGTGCCGCTCAACCTACCCTCCCTCACCCTCACCCCCGCAGGCGGCGGCACCGCCACCCCCCCCCCCCCCCCCACCCCCC
>CAZJBO010000242.1:0-4716 GCA_964544075.1 uncultured Anaerolineae bacterium | reverse complement strand
GCAAATGCAGGCCCAGGATTGCGGGGGGGCTGGTGACTGAAAGGAATGCCCCCTGGCTCAAAGCCCCTACAGAGAGCAGGTGCACAGGTACGAAGCGGTGCAGTTATCTGGGCACCCGTGCGTTTGCCGTACCTTGACGCCACTTGCCGGGAATGCTACCATAAAAGTGTATCGTGTATGATACAAACGAATCGCCGGCGGGGGGCCTCTCGCCGGTTTGCTGTGTATAAACGAGAAAATTGCAATGTACGTACATCGGGATCGTCCATCTCTATACTACAAGCGCCGCCGCAAACGCATCCCCCGGCTGCTGCTGGTATTATGGTTTGCAGTATTGGGCGTTGCTGCCTTGATCTTCTGGCAAATGGACCGCATCCAACCCCCCATACTACATGCGCTCGGCGTTGGTCCCACCCCCACCGCCCCGGCCTACTACCACGCCAACCTCGGATACGCCGCATACATGGACGGTGACCTTGAGACCTCGATCGTTGAGTTCCGCAAGGCGGTAGAACAAGAGCCGGAGAACGTAGACTATATGTTCGAGCTGTCCCGTGTGTTGATATTCTCGAAGTTTAACCGTGCGGCGGAGGAGGAAGACCGCATCGGGCAAGCCGTCGCGGTCGCCGAGCAAGCCATCAGAGCCGACCCCAACGACCCACGCGGCCACGCCATCCTATGCAAAGCGCTGGATTGGGACGAACGGCCTGAAGAGGCAGTCCCGCATTGCTTGGAGGCTATCGACCTCGACCCGCTCTTCGCCGAAAGCTATGGTTACCTGGCCGAGGCTTCGGCGGACCTGAAGCGCTGGGCGCAGTCGCGCGACTATGGGCGCAAGGCAGTCGAGCTTAACCCCAACAGCGTTGATGCCCGCCGCGATTATGCGTTTAGCCTCTGGGTTGTGGGCCTGTACGACGAGGCTATCTTACAGCTGGAGCACGCGGTTGCCTTGCACCCTAACCTGCTCTACCTGCAATTCGAGCTGGCGGCGCTCTACCGAGGCGTCGATAACCCTGAAGCCGCCATCGGGGTATATGACCGCATCCGCAGCCAAGACCCCAACAATCTGCGCGTATACGTCGAGCTGTGCTCGACGTATTGGGGAGTCCGCGAAGACGTCTATGCACAAGACTATTGCGAACAAGCAATGTCCCTCGACCCGAACTATCAGCCGGCCTTCCGGCAGAGCGGGCAGGTTTATTACACACGGCGCAACTACGAGAGCGCGATCGAGGCCTTCGAGACCTGTGCTTGCCTGGCGCGCGGCGGTGACTGCGACCACGACGAGACGACGCCCGACGCCCTCGGCACCGGCAGCTTCCCCGTGCAGTGCTGGTATCTGCGCGGCTTGGCCTATTATTATCTGGCGCAGTGTGAGTATGCCGTGCCGGTGCTTATAGAGTCGCTTTACCTGACCGAGTTCCAGTCGATTAAAGATAATGCCCTCACCGGCTTGCAGCTTTGCCGCGACGCGGGCGAGCAGTTTGAGTGGCCCGACCCCACCCCCACGCCTGGACCAGAAGCTACCCCGATAGGGTTGTGACGGCAAGGTAAGGTTTAATGTACCTACGGACGCCGAAGAAGTATCAAAAAGGCGGTGGACGCGGCATATCGCGCCGCTCGCTGCTGCTTGCGATCTTCGCCGGGCTGGGGATATTGTTGGCCGACTTCACTTGGCGCAACCGAGCGCCGCTCCAAGAGATCACCATGAACCTGATCGCCACCGCCGAGAACCAGGCCGAGACGATGGCCGCGCCTGCCCCCACGCCCACCCCCTTTGTCGATCCGATGATCTGCCTCAGCCGAGCAAACACCGCTTATGATATGGGCAACCTTATCGAGGCGATCGAACAGTATCACTGTGCCATCGATGGGCTGCCTAACGATGTAGCATTACATACTCAGCTCGCTTTTTTGCTCATTGTCAGCAACCGTCCCCAGGAGGGGCTTGAGGTCGCCAAACGCGCGATCTTGGCCGACCCCACCGCACCGGATGGCTACGCCATCGCGGGGATGGCGACGGACTGGATAGCGTATGCAACCGGCGATAAAGAACTCTATGGCAAAGCGTTAGCCTATGTGCTCCGCGCGCTCGACATCAACCCGAATTATGCCGATGCCTATGCGTTCATGGCCGAGATTTATACCGACCAGGGGCGCTATAACGAAGCGTATGCAATGGCAGAGAAGGCTCTTGAACTCGACCCCGAAAACTTTAAGGCACACCGTAACTACGGCACGGCTTTAGAATCGCAAGGCTATTACGAAGAAGCCGCCGCACGCTTCGAGCAGGCCATCGTCATCAACGGCAGAATGCCCTACATCCGCATCCAGCTGGCCCGGATGTACTTCAACCTGCACCGCATCGATGACGCTATGGACTTGCTGCTTCAGGCGGTACAGCTCACCGGCGGCGACCCGGAGAGCTATTATTGGCTGGGGCTGGGATACTCACGCTATCAGGGTGACTATACCTCTGCCCAGCGCACCTGGGAAACCTGCGTCGATGTTGACCCGAACTATCGCCCTTGCTGGGAACGCTTGGCGGGCGTGCTGATTTTTAACCAGAACTATGATATGGCCCTCAACGCTTACGAGAAGGCGATCGATCTGGACAGCACCGACCCGGAGGTATATTACTACGCGGCTTTCATCAATCAGCTAAACGGCCACTGCAACGAATCGATCAGGCTGGCACAGCTCGGTCTCTCGCTGGAGAACCTAGAACCTTCCGAAGAGGACGACCTCCGCGAGATGCTCAGCGAGTGTCGCGGCGGCAGCTCCATAAACACCACCCCGACAGATACGGAAGGCGACGCCGACCAGTAGATTCTTTTAGCACTCTAATATTCCAATTGCCAAAATATCTTGACAAGCCTCCGTCCCGGTGGTAATATACCCGCGCCTGATTAGCACTGAGTACGATAGAGTGCTAAACGGCACCTTATAAAGTAACAAGTGTGTAGACTTGCGTACAGCAGGAGGAAGTTAGAATGAGCCTTAAGTTGCGCCCCCTGGCCGACCGTCTTGTCGTCGAGCCGCTGGAACAAGAAGAAACCTTCGCCGGTGGGCAGCTCGTGTTGCCCGAAACCGCCAAAGAAAAGCCACAGCAGGGCCGTGTGTTGGCAGCCGGCGCGGGCAAGATGGACGATGACGGCGACCGCTTGCCGATGGATGTGAAGGTCGGCGACCGGGTACTCTTCGCGAAGTATGCCGGCACCGAGATCAAACTAGACGGCAAAAAGTTGCTCATCCTCAAAGAGAGCGACATTCTGGCCATCGTTGAAGAATAATCTGCCTGCGCGCAGCAAGTAATAAAAGTAACCCTTAACCGGAGGATAAAATGGCTAAACAACTGCTCTTTGCCGAAGAAGCACGCCGCGAACTGAAGCGTGGCATCAACACTCTTGCCGATGCCGTTGCAACCACCCTCGGCCCCAAAGGGCGCAACGTTGCGCTCGACAAGAAATTCGGCGCTCCCGTCATCACCCACGACGGCGTAACCGTCGCTAAAGAAATCGAGCTAGAAGCCCCCTATGAAAACATGGGCGCCCAGCTCCTGAAGGAAGCCGCCACCAAGACCAACGACATCGCCGGTGACGGCACCACCACCGCCACCGTCCTCGCACAGGCGATGGTGAACGAAGGTCTGCGCAATGTGGAAGCCGGCGCAAACCCGATGATGATTAAACGCGGCCTGGAAGCTGCCTCTGATCGCATCGCGGCAAAGGTCAAAGAGATGGCTCAGCCCATCGACACCAAAGAAGAGATCGCCAACGTAGCCGCAATCTCGGCACAAGACCGCGAGATCGGCGACTTGATCGCCGAAGTGCTCGACAAGGTCGGCAAAGACGGCGTTGTGACGGTCGAGGAAAGCAAGGGCTTGGCCTTTGAGACCGAGTATGTCGAAGGTATGCAGTTCGACCGTGGCTACATCAGCCCCTACTTTGTCTCCAACCCCGAATCGATGGAAGCCGATATTGAGGAACCTTATATCCTCATCCACGACAAGAAGATATCTTCTGCCCAAGACATCGTGCCCGTCCTCGAAAAGCTGGTACAGATCGGCAAGCGCGATCTGGTTATCATCGCCGAAGACGTAGACGGCGAAGCGCTCGCCACCCTGGTGTTGAACAAACTGCGCGGCATGTTGAACGTGCTCGCCATCAAAGCCCCCGGCTTTGGCGACCGCCGCAAGGCCATGCTGCAGGATATCGCCGTTCTGACCGGCGGCACCGTGATCTCGGAAGAGACCGGGCGCAAGCTCGAAAGCACCACGATCGATGACCTGGGTCGGGCGGCAAAGGTGGTCAGCACCAAAGACGACACCACCGTCATCGATGGGCATGGCGACGACGAAGCCATCCGTGGCCGGATCGAAGAGATCAAGATTCAGATCGAACACAGCACCTCGGACTATGACAGCGAGAAGCTGCAAGAGCGCCTGGCGAAGCTGAGCGGCGGCGTAGCCGTCATCCGGGTCGGCGCGGCCACCGAGGTTGAGCTGAAGGAAAAGAAGCACCGCGTCGAGGACGCCCTAAGCGCCACCCGCGCAGCCGTGGAAGAGGGCATTGTGCCCGGCGGCGGCGTCGCCCTCATCAACGCGCTTGAGGCGCTCGACGATCTCAAGATGGAGAGCGCAGACGCGCAGACCGGTGTCCACATCCTGGCAAGCGCGCTCGTAGAGCCGATGCGCGGCATCATCCGCAACGCCGG
>CAZJBO010000241.1:0-4809 GCA_964544075.1 uncultured Anaerolineae bacterium | reverse complement strand
GTTCCGGCCAATCCATAATCGACCAGGAAGAGTATGTAATCAACCAAACGACCGGCGTCGGGCAGTGGGTGTTGAGCACCAAAGTGCCGACCTACGACCACGTCGGCAAGGTTTCGGGTCTGGTCGGGATCGCCAGAGACATCAGCACACAAAAGGCCGCCACCGAAGAGCGCGAACGCCTAATGACGATGCTGGAAAAGCGCAACGCCCAGTCGCAAGCCGCCGCCGAGGTCTCGGCAGCCGCAAGCGGCATCCTGGATTTAGACGAGCTGCAACGCAAGCTCGTAACCCTGATCCAGGAACGCTTTAATCTATATTACGCCGGTCTGTTCCTCGTCGACGAAGACGGCGCGTTGACAGGCGAGCCGAACCGGTGGGCAGTGCTGCGCGCCGGCACCGGCAAAGCCGGCGCGGAGATGTTAGCAGAAGGGCACAAGCTCCGGCTCGATGACGAATCGATGATCGGTTGGTGCATCACACACAAGGAAGCCCGCATCGCGCTAGACGTGGGCGATGAACCGGTGCGCTTCGACAACCCCCTCTTGCCAGATACCCACTCTGAGCTGGCGCTGCCCTTGATCGCACGCGGGCACGTCAGCGGCGCACTGACCATCCAGAGCACCGAAGAAACCGCCTTCCACGACGAAGACATCACCGTGCTGCAAACCCTGGCACAACAGATCGCAAACGCCATCGAGAACGCCCGCTTGTTCGAGAAGACACAAGCCGCCCTAAACGAAATGCAGACAGCCGAACAACGCTTCCGCGATGTGGCGTTGAGCACATCGGACTGGGTGTGGGAGACCGATACACAGGGGCGATACACCTACTGCTCCGGGCGCGTCATGGAGGTCTTGGGCTACACGGCAGAGGAGATGTTAGGCCATACACCGCTGGACTTTATGCTGCCGGAAGAAGCCAAGCGCATCGACCGACAGTTTAAAGAAATCATCGCAAACCGGATGCCTATTGTGCAGGTAGAGAACTGGAATCGACACAAAGACGGACACGAGGTCTGCCTTGTCACCAACGGCGCACCTATATTCGATGAAGAAGGCAACTTGCTAGGCTACCGGGGGGTAGATCAGGACATCACCTCACAAAAGCGCGCCGAGCAAGCGCTGGCGGACGAACGCAACCTGCTCCGCACCGTGATCGACACCCTGCCGGAATTCGTCTATGCGAAGGACACCGAAAGCCGCTTTATCCTAAACAACATCTTGCACCTGAAAGCGCTGGGCTTCACCACCCAAGAAGCCGCCCTCGGCAAGACCGACTTCGACGTCTTCCCGGAAAAGCTTGCCAACCAATACTATCACGACGAGCAAGAAATCCTCCAGTCCAAACGCTCCATGATCGACAAAGAAGAGCGCTATGTTAACCAATCGACCGGCGAGCAGCGCTGGGTCAGCGCAACTAAGGTGCCCTTGTTTGACCGTCAAAACAACATCATAGGCTTGGTCGGCGTCTCCAGAGATATTACAGAGCAAAAGAAGGCCGCCGAGGAACGCGAGCACCTGCTCACGATGTCGGCAAGACGCAGCGCACAGCTCCAAACCGCCGCCGAAGTCTCGGCAGCCGCAACCGAGATTCTGGACCTGGGAGAACTCCAACAAAAGGTCGTCGATCTGATCCGTGACCGCTTCGACCTATACTATGTCGGGCTGTTTCTGGTCGATCTGGACGGGCAGTGGACGGGCGTACCGTGGACTTGGGCCGTGCTGCGCGCCGGAACCGGCAAGGCCGGGCTGGAGATGAAGGCCAAAGGACACAAGCTCGAAATCGGCGGCACATCGATGATCGGGCAGTGCATCGCGCTGGCCGAGGCACGCATTGCGCTCAAGGTCGGGGCAGGGGATACACGCTTCGATAACCCACTCTTGCCCGACACCCACTCTGAAATGGCGCTCCCCCTGGTGGCGCGCGGCCAGGTGATCGGTGCGCTGAGCATCCAAAGCGCCGAAGAAGACGCCTTCTCCGATGAAGATATCATCGTGGTGCAGACCCTGGCAAACCAGGTCGCCAACGCCATCGAGAACGCCCGCCTGTTTGAAACCGTCCAAAAGCGCGGCCGGCGCCGCCGCGCCCAATATGAGGCCGGGATCGCCCTCAGCGAGGCGACAGATGTCACCGAAATCTTCAACATCGCAGTCGAACGCTTCGCGCTCATGCTCGACATGCCAGAAGTCACTATCTTCACATACGACAGCGCCAGAGAAATATTTGTCTGGCAGGCAGGGCATGGGCCGACCGCAAGCGCGCTGGAGGGAACCGACGTCCCGCTCAAAGCCAGCATCTTCGCGCAGAAGGCTATAAGTGAACGGCGCCCGATAGTCGAAACCAGCGTGCCGCAGGACGACCCCGCATACAACTTCGTGCGTGCGCAAGGCTTTACCGCCTTCATGATCCTTCCCCTTATGTCGGGCAACAACCCCGTCGGGTTGATCTTCTTAGACGAGAATCGCGGCCCACGCCACTTCAGCGACGAAGAGATCAACGCGGCGTTGAGCTTGGGCAACCAGATCGCCATTATGTTGGAAAACCGCCAGCTCCTCGAACAAACCCAAACTGCCCTGGACGAAACCAACTTCCTCTACCAAACCACACGCTCCTTGCTATCGCACACCTCGGTCCAAAGCCTCTATGAGGAACTCGTGACACGCTGCGCACTCCCCGACATCGATCTGGTGGAAGCGCTGGAGCTAGATACAGAGAGCGACCCACAAGAACTCGAAGTCATGGCTACCTGGAACTCACGGCCTGAGGATGCGCCGGTCGGCTTCAGGGTCAAGCTCTCCACATGGCCGGGCGCCGATACCCAGTACCGTAAGCCATATGTGGTAAACGATACGGCCAACCACCCCGGTTATACCGAGAAACAGCGCGAGTATTGCGCAAAGATGAACCGTTGGGCGTTCGCGCTGGTGGGCATCCGCACTCAAGACAAACTCCTAGGGGTCATCAATCTACAAAGCGCCACCCCCAACGTCTTCACCGATAAGATCATACTCCGGATCGAATCGATCGCCTCGCAGGTCGCCATGATGTTGGAAAACCATCGCTTGCTCCAACAAACCCAGGCTGCGCTGGCCGATTCCGACGCGCTGTACCAAGCGATCGCCCAGCTAAACGCGCTGGAGACTTATGAAGATGTGATCGATGTGCTGCGCCGCTACACCATATATGGCAAAGCCGACCTCAACGTCAGCCTTAACCTGTTCAACCGCATCTGGGTTGGCGACGATATGCCGGAAGTGGCGCATGTCGCCGCACGTTGGAGCCGCTTGCCAAAGAAGGCAACCTCGCCGCGCTATTCTCTACACAGCTTCCCGGCGGCGCGCCTGCTCTCGCCAAACAAACCACTGGTCATCGCCGATATCGAGAACGATGCAAATATAGACGACCAAACCCGTGCGCTCTACACCCAAATGTTCCGAGCCAAAAGCACGGTCTTTGTACCCCTCACCGCAGGCGGACAGTGGATCGGATATGTCAATGCCATCTACAGCCAACACACCGAGTTTTCCGAAGCCGATCTGCGCCGTCTGGCCAGCTTGAGCGGGCAGGCCGCAGTCGCCGTCGAAAGCATCCGCCGGCTCGAACAAGTGCAAGACGCACTACGAGAAACCGCCATCCTCTACGAGGCAGGTCAAGCACTGGACCGGGCAGAGAGTGAGACGGATGTGCTCCTGGCAGCAGCACGCTACGGCATTAACGGCGGCGCGGTGCTCGCCTCGCTGATATACATCGACATAGACAACTCCGGCCAACCGGAACAAGCAGAAGTCGTCGCGGCTTGGACGGCTTTCAAAACCGATCTGCTGGAGCTTTCTACGATCGGCACACGCTATAAACTGCCCAAATTCCCGATCGCGCAGATGTGGACACGATCCCCCGACCAACCCCAATTGATCGGCAACCTGCAAAAGGATGCGCGCATCGATGACGAAACCCTCGAACAAATTGCCGAGCTGGGCGAACGCGCGATGGTCGTCATACCTCTCTCGGTGGGAGGCCGCTGGGTCGGGCTTGTGATCTTGGTCTGGCCGAGGCCGCAAGCCTTCAATACACGCGACGAGCAGGTGTATAAAGGGCTGCGCGACCAAGTCTCGGTCTCGGTGGATAACCGACGCTTGGCAGCGCGCACACAAAGCGCGCTCGAAGAGATCCGCGCCGCCCAAGCCGCGCTGAACGCCGAACGCAGCCTGCTGCGCACCCTCATCGATACCCTGCCGGACAATATCTACATCAAGGACCTCGAAAGCCGCTTCTTGCTCTATAACGCGGTCTGTCAAAAAATCCTCGGCGTCGATAGCGTTGAAGCCGCCATCGGCAAGAGCGACTTCGACTTCTTCCCCGAAGAACTGGCATCAAACTACTATGCCAACGAACAAACGGTCATCCAGTCCGGCGAGCCGCTCATCGACCTAGAAGAAACCATCGTCGATCCGGCAAGCGGCAAACAAAGCTGGCTCTCGACAACCAGAGTGCCGCTGCGCGATAGCGAAGACAACGTCGTCGGTGTCGTCGGCGTCGGGCGTGACATCACCGCCCAGAAAGCCGCTGCAGCCGAGCTTGAGAATCTGGTCGAAGCGATGCAACAGGCACTCTTCGAAACCGAGATGCTCTACGAGGCAAGCCGGAGCATCACCAGCGGCGGCGACTTCGACGAGATGTTCAACGGCATCGTAAACTATGCCGTACAACACGGCGTCGATAGGGTCGCCGTCAGCCTATGGCGCGATGCAGAGAGACAAACCGACCGTATAGAGGTAGCGGGACAATGGGATAGAGACCCCAAACGGCAAG
>CAZJBO010000240.1:0-4811 GCA_964544075.1 uncultured Anaerolineae bacterium | reverse complement strand
GACCGAGAAGGCAAAGTGTCGCGGGGCATCCGCCTGAGCAAAACCTTCCGAGAGTTCCAGGTACGCCATTCCCCATCCGACGGGCTGTGCAACCTCCCCATGCTGGGGACGATCACAGCAGGGGTTGCGCTAGAGGTGCCGGCGGGCGACATCACCCTAACCGACGAAGCAGACTACATCGAAGTGCCATACAACATGGTGAGCGACACCGAGGACGTGTTCGCGCTGCGCGTAGACGGCTTCTCGATGGTCGATGCGATGGTCAACGACGGCGATATCGTCGTGCTGCGCCGCCAGCAAACCGCACGCAACGGCGAAATGGTCGCCGTGCTGCTCAAAGACCGGGGCGAGACAACCCTAAAGCGCTTCTATCACGAAGGCGCTACAGTGCGTCTGCAGCCGGCCAACCCTTACATGGAGCCGATCATTGTCGATGCAGACAACGTAGAGATACAAGGGCGCGTGCTCGCGGTGCTGCGCACACTATAACCGCCAACCGCCAACCGCCCGGCGCGCCTATTCGCGATATCGCAGCGGGCGCATCCCATTCAGAGTCACCAACAACGACGTGCCCACATCCGCCAATACCGCCATCCATAACGTCGCCGCACCGAAGAAAGCCAGCCCCATAAACAGCGCCTTCACCCCCAGGCTAAACGCAACATTCTGCTTGATGATACGATTGGTATAGCGCGCCAAACCCACCGCATAGGGCAGCTTCCCCAAATCATCCGCCATCAACGCGACATCGGCGGTTTCGAGCGCCTGGGCGCTGCCGGCACCGCCCATCGCCACACCCACCGTGGCAGCCGCCAAAGCCGGCGCGTCGTTCACCCCGTCACCGACCATCGCAGTTGCACCATGCTGCGCCTGTAGATTACGTACAGCTTCGGCTTTATCGCGCGGCAGCAGGCCCGCGCGCACATCGTCCACGCCCACCGCATCTGCTATGGCACGCGCAGTTGCGACGTTATCACCGGTAAGCATAACCGTTGTCTCAACCCCGCCCAGACGCTTCAACGCCGCCAACGCCGCCCGACTGGAGACGCGCGGCACATCCGATACGCTGATATAGCCCAACACACGCTCGCCGTCGCTGACCAACATCGCAGTATGGCCCTCGGTCTCCACCGCATCAACACGCGCACAGAAGGCCTGCTCACACCCAAATATCTCATGGAACATGGCATGGCTGCCTACCGTGACCATCTGCCCCCCAACCCGCCCCTGCACGCCACGCCCTGCAATGGCCTCAACCGCCTCGGCAGCGGGATAGGCGCGCGTGATGGTGCGCTGCTCGGCGGCGACGGCGATGGCCTTCGCCAGCGGGTGCGCGCTGTGACGCTCGACTGCATAAGCCAACGCCAGCATATCGTCACAATCCGGGCAGTCCCCCTCGTGGGGACAATCGGCACAGTCGATAGTATGACAACCGGTGACCACAGGCCGCCCCTCGGTGAGGGTGCCGGTCTTGTCGAAGGCAAATACACGCACCCGCCCTAAGGCCTCCAGGTACGCGCCGCCCTTGATGAGCACACCACGCCGTGCCGCGCTTGCGATCGCGCTCACCACGGCTACCGGTGTGCTGATAACCAGCGCACATGGGCAGGCGATGACCAGCAATGCCAGCGCACGGTAAAGCCAACCATGCGCGCCGTGGAAGGGCGCGTCGAAGAGCAGCGGCGGCACGATGGCGAGCGCGGCGGCCAACACAACCACCGCAGGCGTGTAGACCCGCGCGAAACGATCTACAAAACGCTCGGCAGGGGCTTTCTGTGCCTGGGCCTCCTCCACCAGCCGGACAACCTGCCGGATGGTGCTATCGGTGGCGCGATGCGTCACCTCGATGCGCAGCGCGCCTTCCCCGTTGACCGTGCCTGCGAAGACCTCGGCATCCGGCGCCTTGCGCACCGGCATACTCTCGCCGGTGATAGGAGCCTGGTTAACCGCACTTGTCCCCGCCACGACGCGCCCGTCCATAGGGATACGCTCACCGGGCTTGACGACAATCAACGCGCCGACCGACACATCGGCAACATCGACAACATGTTCATGATCGCCGTGGATGACGGTCGCCTCTTCAGGCACCAAGCTCACTAACGCGCGCAAACTATCGCGCGCACGGTCGGCGGAGTAGCCCTCAAGCGCCTCGCCTATGGCAAACAAGAAGATGAGCACGGTTGCTTCGAGCGTCTCGCCGATGATGACCGCGCCGACTGTGGCGATGGTCATCAGAAGGTTGATGTTAAGGTCATGGTTAATGATAAGCGTGCGCACACCCGACCGTGCGATCGGGAAGCCGGCAACCGCGATGGCGGCGAGCAGCAATGCATTGTGCAGCCACATCGCCGCGCCCAGCATGTGCACCACAAGCGCCAGCGCCAAGAGCACACCACCGCCCAGCGCGAGTCTGGTATCCGAGCGTGCCCACAAAAAGTCGGCAAAGCCAACGATACCGCCGCGCTTGGGCTGCCGGCGTGGGGCGGCGTCGGCAGGGGTAGCGGTGTGGCCGCTTGCCTTCACCTGTTGAATGATGTCCTCCGGGGCGGCTGTGCCCGCCACCCGCATTTTTCCGAGCGTAAAATCAAGGCGGCAGGCTGCCACACCGTCCATTTTGGCGATGGTTTTCTCCAGGTCACGTGCACAGTCGGGACAGTCTAGGCCTTCTATGACAAAAAGCGTCTCGTTTTCGTTTGTGGTGTTTATATCCATATAATTTTCTTGCTCTCCACTAAATATCGTGAGCCTCCCGATGTATCTGCGAGCGAGTATCGCGTGCGGCGCTATATACAAAAAGCCTCCACCCAGCAAGGAAAGAGGCTTCGCCCAATGTTACTTTAATTGAGAAGGCGACGATCGGATTCGAACCGATGATAAAGGTTTTGCAGACCTCTGCCTTAACCACTTGGCTACGTCGCCGTATCCTTACTCAGGGCCGAGTATAGCAAATCTCTTGTGCCCTTGCAATAGGGATGGTACGCTTAGAACCGTTCGGAGAAACAGGGAAAGTGAAAGTCTTTGCATATCTCAGAGGAGCTATGATGAGCTATACCGTTAAGAGTAAGTACGGTCTCGAACACCACGGGTTTCAGCGCACCGGGGAAGTCCATTGGAATCTGAGCGTCCCAGTGTTGTATGAGCACGTGCTCAGGCGCGGCGAGGGCAACATCGCCAACCACGGGCCGCTCCTGGTATACAGCGGCAAACACACAGGCCGTTCGCCTAAAGATAAATATACCGTGAAGGAACCCTCCAGCGATGCCGACATCTGGTGGGGCGAAGTCAACGTGGCGATGACACCGGAACGCTTCACCTCGATCAAGGAGCGCATCTTGGCATACTTCCAAGACCGCACAGCCTATGTGCGCGATTGCTACGCCGGCAACGATGCACGCTACCGTCTACCGATTCGTATCATCACCGAGCTTGCATGGCAAAGCATCTTCGCCAGCAATATGTTCGTACAACCAGACCCCGCCGCCCTGGAGAGCTTCGTGCCCGAATTTACCCTCATCGGCGCGCCCATGTTCCTTGTCGATCCCACACGCGACGGCATCCACTCCGACACGGCGATCGTCATCAACTTTGCCACCAAAGAAATCCTCATCGCCGGCAGCCAATATGGGGGCGAGATCAAAAAATCGGTCTTCACGGTGATGAACTACCTGCTGACAAAGAAAGGCGTCCTGCCCATGCACTGCTCGGCCAACTATGGCCCCGGCGGTGATGTGGCGATATTCTTTGGTCTCTCCGGCACCGGCAAGACGACGCTCTCCGCCGATTCTAGCCGCACCCTCATCGGCGACGACGAGCACGGCTGGAGCGACAACGGCATCTTCAACTTTGAAGGCGGCTGTTATGCGAAGGTTATCAAGCTCTCGCCCACCGGCGAACCGGAGATTTATGCCTGCACGCGCCGTTGGGGAACTGTGCTGGAGAACGTGGTGTTCGACCCCATCACCCGCGACATCGACTTGGATGACGGCAGAGTTACGCTAAACACGCGCGCCTCTTACCCCATACACTTCATCCCCAACGCCGAGCCGACCGGCAAGATCGATGCACACCCCAAGAACGTCATCATGC
This sequence comes from uncultured Anaerolineae bacterium, assembly GCA_964544075.1. Classification (GTDB taxonomy): domain Bacteria; phylum Chloroflexota; class Anaerolineae; order Aggregatilineales; family JAFGMM01; genus JAFGMM01. The sequence continues at coordinate 725 of CAZJBO010000240.1, read as the reverse complement.
TCACCGCCGATGCCTTCGGCGTGCTGCCGCCGATCGCCAAGCTGACGCCCGAAGAGGCCAAGTATCACTTCCTGCTGGGCTACACGGCGAAGGTCGCCGGCACCGAAACCGGCATTGACGAACCGGTCGCCACGTTTAGCCCTTGCTTTGGTGCGCCCTTCCTCCCGATGCGCCCACACGTCTATGGGGATATGCTGGCGGAACGCATCGCCAAACACGGGGCCGATGCTTGGTTGGTCAACACCGGCTGGACCGGCGGTCCCTACGGGGTGGGGCACCGCATGGCGCTGAAGCACACGCGCGCGATGATCCACGCGGTGTTGGATGGTGCGCTGGCGGAGGTAGAGACACGCACCGATCCATACTTTGGGGTGCAAGTGCCGCTGCACTGCCCCGGCGTGCCGGACGCAGTGCTCGACCCACGCCAGACCTGGGACGATGGCGATGCTTATGAAGCTCAGGCCGCGAAGCTGGCGGCGATGTTTGACGAGAGTTATAAGAAGCTGGGCGTATAAGCCGCCCCGCGACGCAGAAGAGGCCGGCTAAGCGCCGGCCTCTTGCTAGTATCTATCTACGCAAGATGCGCATTCATTCAGACTCTACCGTGAACAAAGTCCCTGCGCTGCGCCCGAACACTTCCGGGAAGTAGAAGGCGTAGCCGTGCGATGGCCGGGTCTGGAACTCGCCTGCGATGCTCGCCCGCACCTGATAGCTGTAGACATAGG
>CAZJBO010000239.1:0-4826 GCA_964544075.1 uncultured Anaerolineae bacterium | reverse complement strand
CCAGCAGGTCGGGGGTCTCAAGCAGGAGGCGTGCCAAGTACGCGCGCGTCTTTTGCCCTCCGCTCAGATGTGGGATCGGGCGGTCGAAGTCAGTATGGCGGTCGAAGCCCAGGCCTTCGAGCACCTGGCGTATGCGCAGTTCGTAGGTATACCCGCCCTCGGCTTCAAAGCGCGCCTGCAACGGACCATAGCGTTTCATCACCGCATCCAGCGCATCCTTGCCTTCGCAGCGCGCCATCTGCACTTCGAGCGCATGTAGCTCTTCCTCTTGGGCGCGCAAGGCGTCAAAGGCCGGCAGCATTTCTTCCCAGAGGGTTTTTGTGCCGTCAAGTTCGGCGTTCTGGGGCAAAAAGCCGATGCTTAGGCCGCGCATCCGGGTGACGGTGCCGGCGGTGGGGTCTTCGTGTCCCACCAGTATGTGGAGCAAGGTGCTTTTACCGACTCCGTTCGGCCCGACCAGCGCGATCTTCGCACCGTGTGGGATTTCGACCGAGACTTGGTCGAAGATATCAAGCGCGCCATAGCTCTTGGCCAGCTGGTGCGTCGTGAGCACAGACATGTAGTAGCCTCGTGTTAATCGTTATAATGAGTATCGACGGACAAGTATACCACGCCACGCAGAGAGAGCCTCGCACAATCGTAGGCGTGTGCCGTGATCGTCAGCTCTGCCCCCTACGGACAGATACAAAACGGCAAGCGTGCTATAATCTCCGGCGGCGTCAAGACGTAAAATGGAGAAACACAGTATGAACACTGATGGGGCGCTCTTGGACATAGCAGCAATCCGGGCAGACTTCCCGATTCTAGATCAAGAAGTGAAGCCGGGCGTGCCTCTGGTCTACCTGGACAACGCGGCCACCTCACAGAAGCCACGCGCGGTCATCGAGGCGATGAACACCTACTACCGCCGCTACAATGCCAATGTCCACCGAGGCATCCATAAGCTAAGCGAGGAAGCAACCGAGGCTTACGAGGGCGCGCGTAAGCGGATCGCGGCCTTCGTCAACGCCGGCTCGCACCGCGAGATTGTCTTTGCCCGCAACGCCACCGAAGCGGTTAACCTGGTGGCCTACAGCTGGGGCGACGCCAACATCGGCGCGGGCGATATTATCTTGCTCAGCGAGATGGAGCACCACGCCAACATCGTGCCCTGGCAGCTCTTGGCTATGCGCAAAGGTGCTGTGCTCCGCTACCTCCCCGTCACCGATGCGGGCACCCTGGCGCTGGACAAGCTAGATGCACTGCTCGATGGGCCGGTAAAGCTGGTCGCAATCACCCAGATGTCAAACGTGCTGGGCACCTTCAATCCCATCAAGATGATCGCGCAGAAAGCACACGCGGTGGGCGCGTTGATGTTGGTCGATGCCGCGCAGAGCGTGCCGCATTCGGCGGTGGATGTGCAGGCGCTCGACGCCGACTTTTTGGTCTTCTCCGGCCACAAGATGTGCGCGCCTACCGGGAGCGGTGTGCTCTATGCGCGGCGCGCGCTCCTGGAGGCGATGCCACCCTTCATGGGCGGCGGCGATATGATCCGGCGCGTGACGCTGACCGGCTCGGAGTGGAACAGCCCCCCGTGGAAGTTCGAAGCCGGAACCCCCGCGATCGCCGAGATAATCGGCCTGGGCGCGGCGGTAGATTACCTATCGAGCGTCGGCATGGATAAGATACATGCACACGAGCAGGCATTAATCGCCTATGCGATGGAGCGGTTGGAAGAAGTGCCGGGCTTGCGTATATTGGGACCGGCGGCATCAGAGCGAGGCGGGGTGGCAGCCTTCACGCTGGCGGGGATGCACCCTCACGATCTTTCACAGCTGCTCGATGCAGAGGGCGTAGCAGTGCGGGCAGGCCACCACTGCGCGATGCCACTACACCAAAGGTTCGGCGTCGCGGCCACGACGCGCGCGAGCTTCTATCTTTATAATGCGCCCGAAGAAGTCGATCGTCTGATCGAGGCGATCTATAAAGCTAAGTCGGTGTTTATGCTATAGCATATCGGCGCGCCCGGCATATTGGTGTGCTTTGTCCCTGGGGGGGAGGGCGCCGTTTGAGGCAGCAGCATTTGCATTCTTCCCGGCTAACCGGGGAACGGAAGGGGAAAACGCGATGGACATGTACCGCGAAATGATCTTGGAGCACTACAAAGACCCGCGCAACTGGGGCCTGCTCGAAGACCCGGATATCGACCACGCCGAAGACAACCCTCTTTGCGGCGACCACCTGCACCTAACCTTAAAGCTCGATGCGGACGAGCGTGTGGTAGGCGTGGGCTGGGATGGCGAAGGCTGCGCGATCAGCCAGGCGTCGGCCTCCCTGCTCGGCGAGGAGATTATGGGCAAGACGCTCGCCGAGCTAAAACAGTTCAGCAAAGAGGATGTCTTGGCGCTGATGGGCATCCCGATCGGGCCGGTGCGTCTGAAGTGCGCGCTGCTTTCATTGAAGGTGCTGAAGGCCGGCGCCTACGGCATCGACACATGGTTCGAGGATGACGACGAGTAATCCTCGACCGGCCAACTTCAGAGCCAACGTGCGATCAGTGCTTCGAGCCGTCCGTCTGCCTCCATCGCCGCGAGCGCATCGTTGAGCGCCGCCAGCAAGCCTTTATCACCTTTGCGGACCACCGCTGCATATGGCTCTGTGCTCACCCACGCCGCCGCGACCGGCTCGATACCCTCCCGGCGATATGTCCGCAGCGCGATATTATCGACCACCGCTGCATCCACCGATCCCTCGGCCAATGCATCCAGCGCCGCCGCTGATGTGTCACAACGTATGATGTCTAATTCGTACTGCCGCTTTTGCTCGCCCGCCCACATATCGCCGTCGGTGCCGAACTCCACCGCAACCGACCGGCCTTCAAGGTCGGCGGGGTCGGTTATGTCGCTGCCTTCGAGCACGGCGAGCACCTGGCCTGCGTCGAAATAGACGCGCGTATAGCGGAAGTCCTCTTTGTCTGGGTTGACCCACAAGGCCGACACCAGCACATCCACGCGCCCCACATAGAGCGCATCGTATAGGCCATCGTAGCCCATCACCACGAAATGCACATCCACGCCCAGCGCATCGGCCAACGCCCGCGCCAGGTCTGCGTCTAGCCCGACGACAGCATCGCCCTCAAGCATTGCAAAGGGTGGGTTGTCGCCCTCAATGCCCACATACAGGGCGTTGCGCCGCCGCACCTCCTGGAGGATATCACCATCCTCACCGCGCATGGCAAGCAGCAGGACAAACGCCACCGGCACCGCCCCCAACAGAAGCGCGCGTAATATTGCCTTCCCTGAGAAACGCTTCATGGTGTTACGGCCTCCTCGTCGTCCCAACCGCGCGCGTATCTTTGCACTGCCTCATATATCGGCTTGACACGCAGATCGGACGTCACGAAGGTGAAATAATCACGCCAGTTGCCCTGGCGCTGCGGATATCTAAATGCCCAAATGCACAGGTTCTCAACCCACGGCCACTCTGACTCCACCCATTCGTAGGCCGCCAAAGTATAAACAATGCGTTGGCCGGGCCGCACGGCGCGCGTCCAGCGAGGGTGATCGTTCCAGCCTGCCTCGGTGATGTATACCGGTTTGTCCCCGTCACCGTATCGCTGCATCGTGTCTCGGATATACTCGACACGGCGGAAGTTGAGGATGTCCGGGCCGGGTTCGGCATCGGGCGGGAACTTGAAGCCATAGGCGTGTACTGCCAGCGCGTCGAAGTAATCCGCTGCCCCGGCCTCATACATCGCGGCCAGGTATAGAAGGTCGTTCATACCGTTGGGGCTGCCGAGCGGCTCCAGCGTTGGGGCGAGCGCGCCCGCCAGCACGGTTACGCCGGGTGCGGCGGCTTTGACGGCAGGGTAGATGACGCGGAGCATATCGACGTAAGCGGCAGGGTCTACGGGCCGGTAGCCCCACTCGAAGCTCAAGTTAGGCTCGTTCCAGATAATCAGCCCGCCGAGCGTGTCGGCATAACGCGCTGCGAAGATGGCGGCGAAAGCGGCAAAATCTTGGTAGGCATCTGCGTCGATGTAATTGGATGTGGTGGCCGGTTGGTGAGAGTCGGGGCGTGCCCATACGGGCGTCATGCCGAGCCGTGCGTAGACCTTAAGCCCCTGGTTTTGTGCGTGGCGCATGACTTGGTCGGCGTGCCACCAGTCGAAAGAGCCGCGCGCCTCTTGGATGTAGGCCCAGGGGAAGTATTCGACAATGCTGCTTGCGCCCATCTCACGGACCAGCTCCAGGGTGCGTTGAATCTTCCACGGTTCGAACTCGTCGGTGAGGCGTGTGTGCACACATACGATGGGGTGCGCGGTTTCGACGATCTGCGGCGGCCCCATAACGAAGTAGGGATACAAGGGTGCGATCTGGAGCAAGATGTATGTGATGATGAGCAGACACAGCATCGATGGCAGCCGGCGTTTGATATTTGTGTGTGTGCGTTTTGCCATATTTTGGTCCAGAGCCTCCCGATAGGTATTTTACCCATCGATGTCACCCGCGCCGAATGGATAAACAAACGCGCGGGTGTTTCGGCACCCGCGCGTCAGATTTTTCATTTAGGGCGTCTGTGCCGCCCATTGTTCCCAAAGGGTCGGGAGGGGGAGCCGCCCGGCCTTTCGGATTCCCGTGCGTTTACTCTTCGAAGTATACGCGGCCTGGATATTTCAGCCCGGTGAGGAAGGTTCCGTTGATCTCGGCTGCGTCGATGTTCAGGTCGCTGCGGTATGCCCACAGGCCGATTGCCTGGTAGATGGGGATCATCGGCAGGTCTTCCCAGAGCAGCGTGTCGATTTCCTCATAGATTGCATAGCGTGCATCGGGGTCGGTCTCGCGGCG
>CAZJBO010000238.1:0-4829 GCA_964544075.1 uncultured Anaerolineae bacterium | reverse complement strand
AACCGCAGGCTAGCACGGATATGTCGGCTCCGCCGACCCCGGACCCCAACACGCGCGCGAGACTCCGGCAAAGGTCGGCGCAGCCGACGGCTGTTATTAGCCTGGGGTTTCAACCCCAGGCCCCAGGCGCTGAGATGCGCGTGTGTGATACGCCATTGACGCCGCTCCGCAGCCATGATACACTAGCGCACAATAGAAACAACAAAAGGCTACGATAGAGAGGAGTAGGTGGGCAAGCGCCTGATAGAGAAGGTCGGGCCACGGGTTGGAAGCCCCCGCAGCCGCCCCCGCCGAAGGTCGCTCTGGAGCCTATAGGCTGAACTGCAAGTAAGCCCGTACGGGTTACGTCCGTTATCGCGTCAGAGCGCTGCACAGACCGCTGTGCGGAACAAAGGTGGTACCGCGAGAGATGATCTCCCTCTCGTCCTTTTGGACGGGAGGTTTTTTTTGTCTCGTGGGGTTCGCGAGGAGGGATGTATGCACTGGGAACCGATTAAAGATTTGCCGTCTGACTGGAAGAAGTTTGTCAGTGATGAGCTTCAGGCTTTGGCCCAGGTCTGGGACGAACAAGGCGAGCGCTTGCGCGCATCAGAGGCCTACCGTGAGTTCCTGGCACGCTTGCAGCGCGAGATTGCGATCGAGACCGGCATCATCGAGCGCATATATACGATAGATAGGGGCATCACCCAACTGCTGGTCGAGAAGGGTATTGACGAGGCGCTCATCCCGCACGGCGCGACCGATAAAGATGCAAAAGAGGTCGTTGCCATCATAAGCGACCACGCGGAGGCGGTAGAGGGCCTCTTCCAGTTCGTCAAAGGGGCACGTCCCTTCTCTCTATCGTACATCAGAGAGCTGCACGCAACCCTGACGAGGCACCAAAAGGTTACAACCGGCATCGATCAGTTCGGGAACCTCCAAGACGTCGCGTTAATTCGCGGTGCATGGAAGCAGCAGCCCAATAACCCGCTGCGCGACGGGGAAGTGCACGAATATTGCCCGCCGGAACAAGTGCAAATCCAGATGGAACAGCTGATCCGGTGGCATGAGGAACACGAAAGCAAAGGCGTCACACCGGAGATTGAAGCAGCCTGGCTGCATCATCGCTTTACGCAGATACACCCATTCCAAGATGGCAATGGTCGGGTTGCGCGGATGCTGGCGAGCTTGGTCTTCATCAAGGCGGGTTGGTTCCCGCTCGTCGTCCGGCGGGAGGACCGCTCCGCCTATATCCGGGCGCTAGAGGCGGCAGACGGAGGGGACCTAAGCCCGCTCGTGCGCTTCTTCACACGGGCGCAGAAACATGCATTCATCCAGAGCCTGAGCCTGGCAGAGGAAACGCTCCGCGCCAGCCGCGCCGCAGAGATCATCAAGGCTGCCGCACAACGGCTGCGGCAGGACCTGCAAGAAGAAGTCCGGCAGTCTCGCATGGTCGTCGAGCGCTACGCAAAGGGCTTGTTGACAATCGCCAAAACGCAGCTTGAACTGCAGCGAGATGAAATCGATAGACAGATAAGTGAGCTTATGCCGCTGGAGGTTTTTGTCGATCTGGCGGCGCCTATGAGCGGTCGTTCAGACTACTTCAAGTATCAGATCATAGAGACCGCCAAAGGCTTTGGCTATTATGCTAACTTCCGCGAGTATCGCAGCTGGGTGCGGTTGGTCATCAAGATCGGGGATTCGCAAACCGAGCTGCTTGTATCGTTCCATGCGCTGGGACGTGAGTATAAAGGCGTCGTCGCTTGCTCGGCCTGTGCCTATCACAAAGCGCTTTCCGACGAAGAGCGGGGGAGCCATGCCCAGCACCTCCAAGCCCTATCAGACGCCCCCTTCCAGCTCTCGTATGCCGACCGGGAAGACAAGCTGAAGCAGCGCTTCGCAGCATGGCTGAGCGAGGTGATCGTCGTGGGGCTAGAGTATTGGCGCAAGGGCTTATAAACACCAGAAGTTCAGCGCGCGGAACCAGGCATGAGATTATCAGAAAGGATATCATAGACATGACCGAACACCAACAAATGCCCAAAACCTTCGACTTCCAAGAGGCCGAAGCTCGCATCTATAAATGGTGGGAAGAGAACGGCTGGTTCAAGCCGGAGGCTGCCGACCCCGCCGCCGAACCCTTCACCATCAGCATCCCACCGCCCAACGTGACCGGCGTCCTGCACCAGGGTCATGCAATGTTCGTTGCGCTCGAAGACCTGATAATACGCTATGAACGGATGCGCGGACGTGCTGCGCTCTGGGTGCCCGGCAGCGACCACGCCGGCATCGCAACCCAGCTCCAGGTCGAGAACCTATTGCGCAGAGAGGGCAGCAGCCGCGTAGAAGTGGGGCGCGCCGAATTCCTCCGCCGCACCTGGCAATGGAAGGCCGAGAAGGGCGGGCGCATCACCGAGCAGCTGCGGCGCCTGGGCGCGAGCTGTGATTGGGACCGTGAACGCTTCACCCTAGACGCCGGCCTCAGCAAGGCCGTGCGCGAGGCCTTCGTGCGGCTTTGGGACGCCGGTCTGATCTATCGCGGGCCACGCCTGATTAACTGGTCGCCGGGCCTCCAGACCGCCGTCTCCGACCTGGAGGTGGAGCGCAAAGAAGAGCACGGCACGCTCTATTACTTCCGCTATCCCATCGAGGGCGCGCCGATTGAAGAGGGGCTGCCTGTGGCAACCACGCGCCCCGAAACCATCCTCGGCGATACGGCGGTGGCCGTGCATCCCGACGATGCGCGCTATAAGCAATATATCGGCAAGAAGTGCCTGGTGCCTATACTGAACCGGCCTATCCCGATTATCGCAGACCCGTATGTCGATATGGCCTTCGGCACCGGCGCGCTCAAGATCACGCCCGGCCATGACCCCAACGACTACGAGATCGGTGAGCGGCACAGCCTTGAAGTGATTAACATACTCAACAAAGACGCCACGCTCAACGAGAACGCCGGCCCCTACGCCGGGCAAGAGCGCTTCGAAGCCCGCGCCAAGCTCTGGGCCGATATGGAAAAGGCCGGTATGGTGATAAAGACCGAGCCGTACACGCATATCGTGCCGGTGGCGCAGCGCGGCGGCGAGCTTATCGAGCCGATGATTAGCACCCAATGGTTTGTGAAGATACAACCGCTCGCGGCAAAGGCCCTCGCAGCGGTGCAGGAGGGGCGCGTCACGATCGTGCCGGAGCACTTCGAGAAGGTCTACTTCAACTGGATGGAGAATATCAGGGATTGGTGTATCAGCCGACAGCTTTGGTGGGGCCACCGCATCCCGGCATGGCACTGTGCGGCGTGTGGCAAGATCACCGTGCAGCGCGAGGACCCCGAAGTATGTGCCCATTGCGGCAGCCCTCGCATCGAGCAAGACCCCGATGTGCTCGATACTTGGTTCAGCAGCGCACTGTGGCCCTTCAGCACCCTGGGCTGGCCCGACCGAACGCCCGACCTCGAACGCTATTACCCGACCGACCTCATGGAGACCGGCTATGACATCCTCTTCTTCTGGGTGGCGCGCATGATGATGATGGGGTTGTGGCTCACCGATGACATCCCCTTCCACACCGTCTATCTACACGGCCTTGTCCGCGACGCCGAGGGGCGCAAGATGAGCAAGAGCTATGGCAACGTGGTAGACCCGATCGAGGTCATGGACCGCTACGGCACCGACGCCTTGCGCTTTACCCTGCTAACCGGCTCGACGCCCGGTAACGACATGAACCTCGACATCAAACGCATCGAGGCCATGCGCAACTTCGGTAACAAAATCTGGCAGATGGCGCGCTTCATCACCGCGAATCTAAAGGGCGCTGCCCCGGTCGGGCCGCCGCCCCCGGATGCGCTCAGCCTGCCCGACCGCTGGATCATGAGCCGGCTCGCGCGGCTCATCGGGTCGGTGCAGCGTCTCTTTGACGGTTATCTCTATGGGGAGGCCGGACGCCAGATTTACGACTTCCTCTGGAGCGAATTTGCCGACTGGTACATCGAGATCAGCAAGACGACGCTCTATGCCGAGGACGGCGACGCGGCGAAATCTATCACCCGGCACGTTCTGGTGTATGTGCTCGAAACCTGCTTGCGGATGCTGCATCCCTTTATGCCCTTCATCACCGAGGCGATATGGCAATATCTCCCCGCCGCACGCACATCTGCCGCGCTGATAGTCGCGTCGTGGCCCGACCTCACGCTCGCTGCCGGTATTGACGAGGCGGCGGAGGCCGAGATGGGCTTGCTCATCGAGCTGATCCGAGGCATCCGCAACGCACGCAAGGCGCTGGACGTGAAGCCGAGCCTGGGCATCAAGGCGCTGTTTAGCGCCGGCGCGCGCGCCGACCTGATCGAGGCAAACCGTGCGCTGTTTGGGCGGCTGGCGAACGTGACCACGCTCCGCATCTTGGCTGCCGGGGCCGCCGTCCCCGACCAGGCAAGCGCGATTGTGGCGGATGAGGTGACCTGCTATCTGCCGATGGCCGGCATGATCGACATCGACGCGGAGCGTGCGCGCCTGGGCCGGGAGCTGGAGAACATCACAGGGCAGATCGCGCGGGTCGAGAAGCAGCTCGCCAACGTGAACTTTGTACGCAAGGCCAAGCCGGAGGTTGTGGAGCGCACGCGGGCGCGGCGTGAGGCGCTATCCGCCGAGCGTGAGGCGCTGGCCGCCCGTCTCGAAGCGCTGGGTTGATGATTGGCCCCTCACCCCCTATCCCCCTCTCCCTCGCCGGGGCGAGGGGGCACCGGAGCGCGCGGGTTTTGCTCCCCTCGCCCCTTGAGGGAGAGGGGCCGGGGGTGAGGGCCTGCGGTTTCAACCGCAGGCGCCCCAGACCCCCGGCGCATCCGTGCCCACACCATG
>CAZJBO010000237.1:0-4835 GCA_964544075.1 uncultured Anaerolineae bacterium | reverse complement strand
AACCTTCAACCAATGGCTTAAAAGGCCACTGCTCTGCCAATTGAGCTACGCGCCCAGAACGGTCGATAGTATAGCACGAGAGGCTTATATCAACAAGATAATCGCTATGATGAACATGCAAAGCGCCCCGACCCCAAAGAAGACCATTAACCAGATCAGCAGACGGCGGTTGCTTGCAAAACGATCGAGGCGCCCCACGATCTCAGGCGCATCATCGGGGCCGATGTCGAATGCGCCGTCGTCAACATCGAACCCTTCTTCGGTATCGTCGCTAAAGGCGGCCTCAAGTTCTTCTTCGGCGGCGGCGAAGAGGTCTTTGTCATCAGAGAAGGGATCGCGGCCTTCCTTCAGAGCGGTCCGTGCCGCCAGGCCTGCCGCGTGGTTGGGGTCTATGGTGACGACGTTCTCCAGACAGATACCTTTGTCTTCGCTCGATTCTACGACCTGTGCCAAAAGGAACCACGCATCAACATTGCGTTCATCCTCACCGACAAGGCCTTCGAGGATATTGCGCGCGCTTTCTTTATCTCCGCGTTTGAGTGCTTTCTTTGCTGCTGCTATCTGTGCTTTGCTCACGGCTTCATCTCACTTTGATTACACTGTGGTAGTTAAGAATATCCGCGTATTTGTTCACCTGGGGCTTTGAGCCGTAGGTGTTACCTTCGGTCACCGGCCCCCACAGAGAGCAAGGTGAACGGGTACATATCCGTTCAGCCGCCCCAATCGCCGACAATGTCGGGGTGTCGCTCGGTGTTAGTTACTTGGTAGAGCATGTTGGTATCGATCTCAAGGATATAAATCTCCCAGTCTCCGGTGCGGTTCGAGGTAAAGGTGATATATCTCCCGTCGGGCGAGAAGCGCGGCTGCATGTCGCGTGCGGTTTCGCTCGCATCGTCCTCTGGTGAGGGGAAGAGCAAGCGCGGCATACTGCGCCCGGCCACATCATCGATGATATAAATATCGCTATCGTAGTTATCATAGTATTCACGGTCATAGTTTTCAGCAGACGTTCCCTCAAACACCATCCGGTTACCGTACCAATCGGGCGCGCGTTCGATCAACTCGTTGCCATCGGAGGTCAAGGGTTTATCGTAAGGCGCATCTTCCACCGGCGGTTCGGTCGGCGTCTCACCGGCCACAGCTTCCGGAGTCGATGCGGGTGTCGGTGCTTCGGTAGTCGGCGCTTCGCTCTCGCTCTCGGCGGCTTGCTGTGTGGCTTGCAACACTGCGCGCAGCGCCGGCAGGTCCACGACGCGCAAATCGACGCCGCCTTGTGCACGCCGGTCGGTCACATATACCAGTTGGCTTCCATCCGTCGACCAGGTGGGCCATGTATTGTCGAAGTGGTTATCGGTTACCCGGACGATCAGGGGCGGTTCTTCGCCTTGCAAGGTCAAGACATGAATTTGATGGGTATAGCTGGCCGGGGGCGAGCCGGCAAAGGCAATCCGCAGCGTTGTTGTATCGGGCGACCAAGCCGGTTGTTCTTCCGAGCCGAAATGTTCGTCGAGGTCTTGGGTGATAAAGCGGCGGTTCTCGCCCAACATGTCCATTAAGGTTAGGCGGCTGCTGCCATCGGTAGCCCCCAGTTCGTAGACCACATATTGTCCATCGGGCGAGAAGGCAGGGTTGCGGCCACGGGTGCGGTTGTCCTCGTCACCCAGGACAAAGGGGTTGCTGCCATCGGTAGCGGAGTACTGGATCGCCAAAAATCGGTTTGAGAAGAAGCGCGGGCCGGAGCCGTACACCAACTTGCCGGGTATCCCTTGCGGCGTGGGGAAGATTTCGGCGGTGGGCGTGACAAACACCGTGGGGGATGGCTCGGTCGTCCAGGTGGGCGGTATAGTTTCAAGCGGGAGCGGGGTCGGCGTATCGGTTGCGGATACCTCGGTGGCGGCTTCCCCGGCCACGGTCGGCGTGGGCGCTTTGCCGTCGCCACCGCCGCCGGTTGTAGCTACCACAACCAAAAGCAACACCAGAAGGAGCGCTGCCGCACCGATGCCACCGCCGATGAGTAGGCGTTTGTTTACGTCTCCACCACCCCTCTTGCCGCCTTTTTTGCCGGTCTCCAACCGGCTAAGCAAGCGTCTGGCTTTTTCGTTATCTGGGTTTAGGTACAATACATTGCCCAGACACACCCGCTGCTGCTCTTCCGACTCGACCACCCGCGCCATGTAGAGCCAGGCCTTTTCATTATTCTTGTCCTGCTCGATAACTTTCTCGAAGAGCTTGCGCGCTTTTTCTTTGTCGCCTGCCTTAGCAGCTGTAACACCTTGTCGCAAGAGTTGTTTTATTTGTTTGCTGTCGCTCACGCTTCTATCCTTAGTAGTCTTGAGAGAGCCAAACGGGATGCGTAGCATTCCCAACAAATGATGTGACTCTGGTAACTCCAGAGCCGTCGCGCATCATAACATAAACCTGAAGCCAGTCGCCATCACGGTTTGATGCGAAGGCCAGCCAGAGACCATCGCGTGACCATGCCGGTTGGAGGTCGGAGCCGCCGTTATCGCCGTATTCGTCCAGGGTGAGTAGGCGCGCATCGGTGCCATCGTCGCGCATTATATAGATGTCTTCGTCGTCAGACCATACGCGGTTCGAGACAAACGCGATATATTCGCCCGTCGGTGACCAAGCCGGCGATTTACTAGAATTTTGCGAATGGGTCAGCTGCGTGACCATCTCGTCGCAGCGTCCAAACTCTGTGGCACAATCAGCCGGCACCGAGAATATTTGCAGGAACCCCCGTGACGTGCGGTCGGAGGCAAAGGCGATCACCTGTCCATCCGGCGACCACGCCGGCTCTTGATCGACCTCTGTATTGTCGGTGACCTGAAAGGGGTCTTGTGGCGCATCCAGCGTGATGATGTAAATTTCGCTATCTCCGCCCTCCAGCTTGGCGCTGAAGGCGATCTGTTGCCCATCCGGTGACCAGGTGGGAGATTCGAGACTCTCGGCGGAGAGTTCGGTGATCCGGCGCGCGCCTTGTTGTCCATCCACGCTATTTATATAAAGGTCGAAGCCGCCGTTACGGTCGGATACGAACACAAATTGTTGGCCGTCGGGCGAGACAGCAGGCTCGATGTCCCTTGCCGGGTCGTTGGTAAGCCTGATTTCTTCCTCGCTGCCGTCGGCGCGGATAGCATAAATATCTTCGCTGGATTGCCCGGATATGCGGGAGGCGTATATCAGCATATACGAGTCGAGCTGTAGCGGGACTGGGGAAGGCGTGGCGATGACAGAGGTTGGCGAAGGCTCCGGTGTCCAGGTGGGGACGAGGGTGTTTTTGAGCGTGGCAGGGTCTACGATCTCGAACTTAGTTGGTTCGGGCGGCAGAGCAGTAGGGCCGGTCGAGACTACGCCATCGGCGTCGCGCGCATCTTGTGTCTTGTTGTTCGTCTGCACGATCAGAATCCCGGCCACTACGATAACCAACAAGATACTCACCGCGCCTACGCCTAATACCAACCGGGGGTTGCGGCGCCGACGTGTGCTCCGGGCAACCGGTGCCGGTTTCGCACGTGGTGGGGAGGATGCTTTGGATACCGGCTCTGCTGCCGGGGCGGGGGGGAGCACTGCGTCTAGGCGCGATTCCCACTCGGACGATTCCCATACCGGGACGTCCTCTTGGGGCAGGTCTGGTTTACGCGCGGGTGCTTTGGGCGCTGCGGGCTTGGATGCAGCGGGCGGTTTGGCGTGACGCACCGGGCGCGCCTTCATGCGCGCGAGCGCTTTGATAGCGCGTGCGTTATTAGGGTTAATGTCGAGCACGTTTTCTAGGCAAACGCGCCTTTCTTCGGCAGTAGAAACCACCGAAGCCATCCACATCCAAGCTAGCTCACTGCTGTCGTCGGCTTCGAGCACACGCTCGAAAATACGGCGGGCTTTTTGTTTGTCGCCCGCGCGCGCCGCTTGGATGCCGGTGCGCAAGAGAGATTGTAGTTCTTTATCAACCAATGCCTTCTCCGCAAATAAATTTGCATGTGCCCTCTATATTATACTGATGGTCCCTATTGGGCAATGTAGAGAGTGTAGATCAAAAGTGAAGCCAAGCCGGGCGACTTGTTGAGTCACCCAGGCTTGCCGGGGGAGCTTTCATCACAGAGGGCACGGAAGGCAAATATAGGCCTATTGGAGGAGCTTTAGGTGATAATCACGACAAAGATAATCGCGATGACAAACAGAATCACAAGCGCGATAGCAACCAGCAGCCCATAGGTGACAATGCGGCTGTCGCGCTCGCTGCTGGTCTTCTCCAGCCGCTTGAGGTGGCGCTTGGCTTTTTGATTGTGGGGGTTCACCTTGAGCGTGGCACGCAGATAGCGTTGTTTTTCCTCAAGGGTATCTGCGACCGAGGCCATCCAGAAGAGAGCGCGTTCGTTGCGCTTGTCCTGGTCTAGAACCTGTTGGAAAATCACCTGGGCAGTTTGCTTGTTGCCGGCCTTCGCCGCTTGAATACCTGCCTTTAACAGTTGTTTGGCAGTGGCGCCTTGTGCATCATCCATCTTGTGTTTGCCCCCTCTTGTGTTTTGTTGTTTTGACTATTATACATATTATATACAATTTCAAAACAGCCCAGGGGTAATTAGGACTATAAATCGTAAAGTGACAAGACGCAACAGACTAAAAGATTTGTGTCAAGCATTCGCTTTATCCGGTGCTTACACGAAGTCCCGTCGGGTAATGAGGCACAGCGGCGCGGCATCGCGCGCGTCCAGCTCTTAGGGGCCGCCGTACCACCCACTCCGACAACTATCGGTTTTCTTCCCCATAAGGTGTTACACTTAATGGCACGCGCACTGTTCATCGCACACAAGGGGATACTCTTATGACTACAG
>CAZJBO010000236.1:0-4838 GCA_964544075.1 uncultured Anaerolineae bacterium | reverse complement strand
AACCACATCCCGGTCTTCACCGCCGAGCAGATCGGCCTCTGCCTGCACCCGCAAGCGACGATAGATTGCCTGCCCAACATCGCGAGTTATGTCGGCGCAGACATCACCGCCGGGGTGCTCAGCAGCGGCCTCGACGATACCGACGACCTGACCTTGTTCATGGACGTGGGGACCAACGGCGAGATTGTCTTGGGCACGCGCGAGTGGCAAATCTCGTGTGCAGCCTCGGCAGGCCCGGCCTTTGAGGGCGCGGGCGTGATGTACGGGATGCGTGCCACGCGCGGCGCGATCGAGGAGGTCTGGATCAACCACGAGACTTATGAGCCGAGCCTCCGCGTGATCGGCGGCGGGAAGCCGAAGGGTTTCTGTGGGAGCGGGCTGCTGGGGCTGCTGGCGGAGATGTTCATGGCCGGCATCATCGATAAGGGCGGCAACGTCAAGCCGGACCTGCCCACGCCGCGCACTCGTGAGGGCGAGCATGGGGCAGAATATGTGGTGGTGTGGGCCGATGCGACGGATATTGGCGAGGACCTCGTCATTACGCGCGTCGATATTGACAACCTGCTGCGCGCGAAGGCCGCGATCTTTGCCGGCTTCGCGGTGCTGGCGGTCAATGTCGGCGTGGACTTGGCAGATGTGCAGAAGGTGCAGATCGCGGGGAACTTCGGCAAGTATATCAACATTGAGAAGGCAATACAGATCGGGCTGCTGCCCGACAAGCCCTGGGAACAATTCGACTTCCTGGGCAATACGGCGGTGCGCGGCGCATACCTGGCGCTGCTCAAGCGTGAGGAAAGGCAGCGGGTCACGGAGATTGCTAACAAACTGACCTACCTGGAACTCTCGGCAGATAACAGCTTCTACGAGGCATTCACCTCGGCGCTGTTCCTGCCACACACGGATATGAGTTTGTTCCCGACAGTGCAGGCAGCCCTTGCGCCATAGCGGATTCCCCTGGGACCAGAGGGCATAGCGGCCAATTGGCCGTGTTCAACATATGCCGAATGGGATTCCCCTGGGACCAGAGGGCATAGCCCATATTTAACTTTACTTTCTCGAAGGAGAGCACACATGCGAATCATCGGCGAGAACATTCACATTATCTCAAAGGCTGTCAAGCAAGCGATCAAAGATGCCGACGCGAAGTTCTTCCAAAACCTGGCGGTGAAACAGGTCGAGGCCGGCGCGTGGGCGGTTGATCTCAACGTGGGGCCGCGCAAGAAGGACGGCGAAGAGTTCATCCCCTGGCTGGTGCAGACGGTGCAGGAGGTCATCCCGCGTGAGGTGCCGATCGTGCTCGACACAACCAACCTTGCGGGCATCCGCGCCGGGCTGCGGGTGATGAAGAACCCCGGCGTCATCAACTCGACCTCGGCAGAGCCGGAGCGCCTTGAGAAGGTGCCGCTGGTGGCGAAGGAATTCGATGCGATGTTGGTCGCCCTCACTATGGGCAAGTCGGGTATCCCGGTGGGCGCCGACGAACGTGTAAACATCGCGCTCGAAACCCTGATACCGCGCTTTATGGAGATTGACTATCCGATGGATAAGGTCATCTTCGATCCCCTGGTGCTCACCGTGAGCGGCTGCCAGGAATATTGCCCCGAATGTATCGAGGCGGTGCGGATGTTGGGCTTCGCGTGGGACCCGCCGCCGATGGTATCGGTGGGACTCTCGAACGTGAGCAACGCGGTGCCTCATGCGAACCGGCCTCTGATCGACCGGGTGTACTGTGCAATGTTGATGGGCGGGGGGCTGGAGATGATGATCGCCAACCCGCTGGACAAGAAGCTCTGGGATGTGATCCACACCATCGAGAACCGCGACGAGAGCACAGCGGTAAAGCGCCTGTACCTCAAGATTCATGACGCAGCACGCGACATGGAAGAACTCCAACCCGGCGATGTGGATATGAGCGACCCGGAACAGGCCGCCATCTGGAAGACCGTACAAATTCTGCTCAACAAGGTCATCTACGCCGACGGCTATCTAGACAACTAACAGCAGAAGCGCTTGCTCTGTGTGCCTGGCCCGCTGTGCGGGCCGGGCGCGTTTGATTTGTGCTACACCTCCCCAAACCCGGAGCGGCGCGCGCAGCGTAAGCACACACGGAGACACAATCGATGAAACTAGCGGTAACGGGCAAAGGGGGCGTGGGCAAAACCACACTCGCGGCGCTCTTGGCCCAACATTATGCCGATGCGGGTCGGCACGTGCTCGCGGTTGATGCCGACCCTTCGCCCTGTCTGGCGCTGGCGTTGGGCTTCAGCGAAGAACAACGCGCCCGACTTACCCCGATTGCCGAGATGGACGACCTTATCTATGAACGCACCGGCGCGCGTCCCGGCGCAACGGGCGGCTTCTTCAAGCTCAACCCGCGCGTGGACGACATCCCCGAACGCTTCAGCCAGACCCGGCGCGGCGTACGCCTGTTGGAGATGGGCGCGGTAGATTTGGGCGGCGGGGGCTGCATCTGTCCGGAGAGCGCCATGCTCAAGGCGCTGACGACACACCTGCTCTTCCGTCAAGACGATGTATTGATCTTGGATATGTACGCGGGGGTCGAACACTTGGGCCGCGCTACCGCCGCGTCGGTAGATATGATGCTCGTGGTCGTCGAACCAACCCGGCGCAGCCTGGGCACGGCAGCGCAGATCAAAAAGCTGGCAGGCGACATCGGCATCGACAAACTGTATCTTGTCGGGAACAAGGTGCGGGGCGATGAGGAACAAGCCTTCCTTGAAGCTAACACGCCGGGTCTGCCGCTGCTGGGCACCCTGCCGGTCGAGATGGGTGTATTAGAGGCCGACCGGCGCGGCGTGCCGGTATACGAGCATGTGCCGGCGCTGCGCCGCGCCGCCGCAGACATCGCCGCGCGGCTCGACAAGACTTTGCAGGAGTGACACCATGACGACAACAATCGCGGTCGCCGGGAAGGGCGGCGTGGGCAAGACAACAACCGCCGGCCTGTTCATCCGGTACCTGATCGAACAAGATAAAGGCGCGGTCCTGGCCGTAGACGCCGACCCCAGCAGCAACCTCCACATGGTGCTGGGCCTCACGCTAGAGGGCACGATCGGCGATATGCGCGAAGGGATGCTCGCAGAGGTACAAGCGTCGCTGGTGGCAGGCGGCGCGGCGGCAGGCCTGGCCCAGGGGATGGTCAAGCGCGACTATCTCGACTATCACATCCGCACCCTCATCAGCGAAGGCGAGCATGTAGACCTCATCGCTATGGGCCGCCCCGAAGGTCCGGGCTGCTATTGCGCGGTCAACCATAATCTACGCGATATCATCGACGCGGTGGGGGATAACTATGCCTATGTGGTTATCGACAACGAGGCAGGCCTTGAGCACCTGAGCCGCCGCACCACCCGCGATGTAGACATCATGCTCATCGTCAGCGATCCTTCGCAGCGCGGCTTGGTGGCTGCCGAGCGCGTGGTGCAGCTGCGCGACGCGCTGGAGATCAATATCAAGCACACGTGGCTCATCGTCAACCGCTTAACCGGCGGTACGATGCCGCCGGCCCTGCAAGCGAAAATCGATGCAATGGGCGTGCCGCTCCTGGGCACCTCCCCCTATGATACCGACTTGCTGGAGTTCGAGTTCACCGGGCGGCCCATATTGGAGCTGGGCGCCGAATCGCCGGTATACTTGGCCGTGGCGGAGATGGCGGCACGCGCGTTGGCGGAGGTCTAGAACATGGGAGTACAGCTCAAAGCAAACCTCGACGCATCCCTGGCCGAAGTTAGGGCCGCGCTCGATGCGGTGTCTTCCCTTGTCGGGGTCGGCATCGACATAACCGATGTGGCGTGGGCAGCGCGTATATTAGAGCGCTACCCCAAGCAGCTTAAGAGGATATTCAACCCTGCCGCGCTCGATTACAGCTTGAGCAAGAAGCACCCGGCGCAGTATCTCGCGGCGCGCATGGCGGCCAAAGAAGCCGTGGTGAAGGCATTGGGCACCGGTCTGGCGCGCGGGATGCGGTGGAAGGATATCGAGCTTATCCGCACCCGCACCGGCAAGCCCGACGTGATCCTCCACGGCAAGGTGCGCGAGCGCGCCGAGGCCTTAGGTGTGCAGAGCTGGGCGCTATCTATCGCACATCGCGGAGAATATGCTACCGCGATCGCGATCGCGCTTGGCCGGGCAGAGGGGGATGCGACCCCACCTTTGCCTTAATCGCCATCTTTGCCCAAGCCCAGCAAGAACTCCATGACCATGCTGACAATCGAAATAATGCTACCGCCCAAGACCGCCCAGCCGAAGCCGTCTATGGTGATGCGGTCACCGGCGAAGTGTGCGACAACACTAAACGATATGCCGTTGAACACGAGGATGAACAAGCCCAGGGTCAGGCAGGAGAGCGGGCAGGTAAGTATCTTGAGGACAGGCCGGGCGACCGCGTTAACGGCGGCAAGGATGACGGCGATGATGACCAACGTGACAACACCATCATCTTGAATTGTGATGCCGGGCAAGAGCGCAGCGGTGACGAAGACGGCGACCCCGCTCACCACGATGCGTAGGACAATGTTTCTCAGCATTTTGTTTTCTCCCAAAAGAAGTAACTACTCAGCCGGTTCTGCCTTCGGGTCCGAGGTCGAGAGCGCCTGCACCGCCTGGGGGCGAAACCCCAGGCTAATGCGGGCCGTCGGCTGCGCCGATTTTAAAATCTTATTGGCTCGGCACCAAAAACACAAATCCTATCTGGGCGGGCGGGGGGAGAGACACCGGCGACACGGCGCGCACCGTGTATGAGAATTATTCTTCGTCCTTGACCTCGACCTTCGTCGTGCCGGCGTCTGCGCCCTCTCCGGCAGTATCGGTGCGCTCCA
>CAZJBO010000235.1:0-4868 GCA_964544075.1 uncultured Anaerolineae bacterium | reverse complement strand
CTGTGCGAACTCCAAGAGATGCTCTATGCACAAGGCGAACATGCTTTGCTCATCGTGCTTCAGGCGATGGATGCCGGCGGGAAGGACGGTACCATCAAACATGTGATGGGGGCATACAATCCGCAAGGTGTGCAAGTGAGTGCGTTCAAGGTGCCCACAGAAGAAGAGCTGGCGCACGACTTTTTGTGGCGTGTCCACGCGGCCACCCCGCGCCGAGGTATGATCGGCATCTTTAACCGCTCGCATTACGAGGATGTGCTTGTGGTGCGGGTGCACGGGCTGGTGCCAAAGCAGGTCTGGCGCGCACGCTATGAACATATCAACAACTTTGAGCGCCTATTGGCAGGAAGCGGCGTGACGATCGTTAAGTTTTTCCTCTACATCGGCAAAGATGAGCAGTCCGTCCGTCTCGCCGCCCGCCAGAAGACGCCCGGCAAGCAGTGGAAGTTCGCGCCCGGTGATCTGCAGGAGCGCAAGCGTTGGGATGATTACATGGCGGCCTTTGAGGATGCGTTGACCTTATGCAATACCGCGCACGCGCCCTGGTACGTCATACCCGCGAACCATAAGTGGTATCGAAACCTGCTTGTCTCGGAGGTATTGATCGACACGATGGAGAAGATGGCTTTGCGCTATCCCGACCCGATACCTGATATTGGTTCGTATGTGATCCCCGATTGACCCGATTGAATTGATGGGAGGCGCGCCGGGCGCATCTGTGTTTAGCGGCACACCTTGTTGAGGGTTGCTTTGGTTGAAGTGTGCTGCGTTGCTTTCTATTGCGATTGGGGCGATTGGGTCGAGAGCAGCTGGATGTTATGTTGGTCGCTGAAGCGGGTGCCTGCAGCGTCGGTATAGCTGATGCTGAGGGTTGCGTTGGTGGCTTGGGTGGTGTTGTAGGTTACGTTGGCGTCAATATTGCCGAGTTCTCCCGGCGCCCCGGTTACGGTGATCCCCCGGTTAACGACGACTTCACCGGTGGCGAGCGTTAGTTTGAGCTGAAGCATCCTGCCGTCCGGCGGCACGGTGGCGCTGCCCATAACGCGGAAGTTATTGCTGACCGTTTCGTTTTCTGCCGGTGAGACCAGATTGATCGAATAAGAAGCCTGGGCTGTGGGGGTGGGAGGGTAGTAATTCGCGGCACCACCGGCGGAGGGGGGCGCGGCAGCGTTGGTGTTGCTGCTGGGTTTCCAGAGCTGGTCGGCTACGGCGATGGCGATATCCTGGATGCCGGAATTCCCTGTAAATTGTTGCAATGTGCTCTGGATTTGCCGTGCGGCTCGGTCCGAATCGGAGCAAGCAAGCATGTTCTCGCTCAGCGTGACCATCGCAACCCCCCATTGGTTCACATGTAGGTCTCGGACATGCACCAGGGCGTTGCGGGGGTTGCTGTTTTGCATGTGTCGATAGATTTGTTCTGGTGTGGGGATGAAGGTTTGATAGCGCGCCACCTCTTGGGGCGAAAGCCCCCAGAACAGCTCTGATAGTGCCAAGTTCGGACCAACGCTCATAGTTGGTACCCGGCGTTCGTGTGGGGTTAGTTGGTCGCCGCTAAACAGATAGATATTGAGTCGTCCGGCCTCGTTCTCTCCTACCAGGGTGACGGGGCGTGTCGTCAGAACGTTTCCGGTAGCGGTATCGCGGATACTGAAGGTGGCCGGTGTAGTCGTGATGGGGAGGGCGCCGTCTAAGTTGTAGATGAAGACATTGACACTTCCCCATGCGATGGTCTCGAAAGAGCCGGTGACCTCTATGTCGTTGTATGCTAGCCGGGCTTCGAGGCGTGATAGGCCGTAGGGTGTGTGTAGAAAGCCGGCAA
Organism: uncultured Anaerolineae bacterium; assembly: GCA_964544075.1. Classification (GTDB taxonomy): domain Bacteria; phylum Chloroflexota; class Anaerolineae; order Aggregatilineales; family JAFGMM01; genus JAFGMM01. The sequence continues at coordinate 3,049 of CAZJBO010000235.1, read as the reverse complement.
TGTGCAGCGGAAAGGTAACGCGGGCGTTCGGGAGAGGTTCGGTTAGGGTAAGGTCGGCGCCGGCGATGCTGCTATTGGTTTGTAAGGATTGCCCGGTCCAGGAGATGAAGGTCGGGGTTGCGGCTGCCGGGATGGTGGGGGTGCTGAGGATGCGCGCCGGCAGTAAGTTTACCTGGATTGCTTGGTATGCGATGCGTGTGTTGTTTGTATCTTGGAAGGCTTCGATTTTTACGGTTGTCGTCACTGTGACGTTTAGCGTGGCCGTGGTTCTGAAGATTCCATTCTCAACCGGCACAGCGTTTTTATCAAATAAAACGTTGTTCGAAAGGTCGAGGATGCGTACATGCATGAGCGGACCAACTGCCGTAGTGCTGCCGCTGATGTCGATCTGGTTGCAATAGATAGAGGTATTGGGCTGTGGTGAGGAGATGGAGGTGATGCCCCCGGAGCTATCCACCGGGGCGGCTGTGGGGCCGGCGGAGATGGGTTCGGCGGGAGCCTGTTGCGCACCCATCGAGGGTGGCGTTGGCGGCGGCGTTTTGGACTTTTTGCTAAAGCCCTGGACAAGAGCAACCCCAAGCACTATAAGGACGGTCAGGAATCCTATGCCGATTATTGTTTTTGTTGCGTTGCTACGTCCTGAACTCATGCCTACTCCTGCCGCTAGCGTGATGTGGAGTTGATTGTACACGCTTCGGGGTTTGCGCGAAATAAGCCCGGCACGAAGGGCCGGGCTTTTGCAAAGTCTGAACAGTGAAACTATTTTGGATTATATGCAAGGAACACGTTTTTGCTTGACAGCACAAGCAAAGGATGGTAATCTTGTATCGGATGAGCTTAATCGTTTAAGGTCAAAGCATGGTTACCATCAAAGATGTAGCCCAAAAAGCCCAGGTATCTGTGGCGACCGTATCTTATGTGCTCAATAACCGCAGTGACCAGGTCGGCGAAGCGACACGCCGGCGCGTGTTGGCTGCCGTGGATGCGCTGGGGTACAGCCGCGATAGCCGGGCGCGCAGCTTGCGCACACGGACCAGCCACCTCATCGGCTACGCTTGGCATGAGCTACCTGAAGGCCACATCAACCCTATCTGGGACCGTTTCCTCTATCGAATGGCCGCCGCAGCTGAGGCGCGCGGATACCACGTATTGACCTTCGCCCAGACCTTGCATGACCCTGTAAGTGTCTATCAAGAACTTATAAAAACCAGCCGAGTTGATGGCTTTATCATTTCTTGGACCACCAGATATGATGTTCGTGTCAAGGCGCTGATGGAGCTTGAGTTCCCCTTTGTAACCTTCGGACGCGCTGCCTCTGAATGGGATTTTCCGTGGATAGATATTGATGGCAAAGCCGGGATACGGGTAGTGACAGAGCACCTCATTCAACGCGGCCATCGCCGCTTAGCTTTGCTCGCCTGGCCTGAGAACTCAATGTCTGGTGAATATCGCTTCGAAGGTTACCGAGATGCCCTTGCGGCGAAAAATATTCCCTTTAACCCCCGGCTGGTGGTGCGCGGCGAGCACAGCGAGGCCTTCGGCTACAAAGCTACAACCGCCATGCTTGAACTCCCCCCACACAAACGCCCGACCGGTATCATAGCGCTTTCAGACCTGATGGCACTCGGTGCAATGAGCGCGATTGAGGCTGCCGGGCTGCGCCCCGGACATGATATAGCTGTAACAGGCTTCGACAACACGCCTATGGCGCAATATCTGCGTCCACCGCTTACCTCGGTACGCCAGCCCATGAGCATTGTAGGGCAATATGCTACAGAGATGTTGATCGCTTTGATCGAAAATGAGCCGCTTGAAAAACGACAGGTATTGATTCAACCCGAACTTATCGTGCGTGCATCCAGCGGCGGCCAACGATAGACTTGACTTTTTTTGCGCGCAATCTTAATCGTTTAAGGTAAGCAAGTTAATGATGAGAAACTGGACCATACGCAAGACGTCATTTCAAGCAGAGCGGATAAACCATCTAGAGACATTATTTACCATCGGCAACGGCTATTTAGGGGTGCGAGGCAGCTTTGAAGAAGGTTTGTCAGGTGAGATGAGCACAACGTTTGTGCATGGCTTTTTCAACCAACACAGCGATAAACACGTCACCGAGTTGGTGAACTTCCCCAATTGGCTTACATTGAACATCAAGGTGGACGGTGAAACTTTTCGCCTTGACCAGGGCATTGTCCTCGGTTACGAGCACGTGCTTGACCTCTATCAAGCGACTCTCCGGCGCGGGTTGCTCTGGCGCAGCCCGACGGGGGCGTTGGTCCGGCTGCGCTTCGAGCGCTTCGCCAGCCTAGACCAGCCCCATATCCTTGCCCTGCGTTTTGAGATTATCCCCCTGGACGCCGCGCACACCGTCTCAGTAGAAAGCATCCTGGATGGCAGCACGAATACCGAAGGCCGTTATCACTGGGCATACTTGGCAGGCAAAGCCTGTGCAGATGGCTGCACACAGATGACGGGCAAAACTTCACAATCTGGCTATATGATGGCTATGGCAAGCCAGACTTACATTGAAAAAGGGCCAGAAGCCTCTTGGTCGTCTATCGTCCGCAACCAGCAATACGGCACGAGCGCCACTTGGCAGTTGGCGGCAGGGCAGGCGCTCTGTCTGGTGAAGCTCACGGCGCTGCACACCAACCGAGATTGGGAAGTCTGCGATACCCCTTTGCACGCTGCTCAGACAAGCCTGAAAACGGCACGGTCGCAGGGCTTCGATAAACTCCACGAGGCGCACAAAGCACAATGGGCTGCCGATTGGCAACAGGCAGATATTGAGATTGAGGGGGACGACTTCGCGCAATTGGCGGTGCGCTTCTCAACTTACCATATCCTCATCGCCACCCCACGCGCAGATGAGCAAGTCAGCATTGGTGCTAAAACGCTCTCCGGCTACGGTTATAAGGGACATGTCTTTTGGGATACTGACTTGTTCATCGTGCCCTACCTCACGGTGACACGCCCGCGATTGGCACGCAATCTATTGATGTATCGTTACCACAAGCTGGCAGGCGCGCGTGATAAAGCGCACGAT
>CAZJBO010000234.1:0-4886 GCA_964544075.1 uncultured Anaerolineae bacterium | reverse complement strand
CCGAAAGCAATCTCGCCGCGCACGGTGGGGTTAACGATTTGATGTTCGGGGCTTTGGAAGGCGAATTTTATCTTAAGCGCTATGGCGCCCACCGAGAGCGTGGCGCTATCTTGCCCGTGCAGGCGGAGCACGCCGCGTGTGGGGCGCAGCAGCCCGATGAGGTGTTTCAGTAGGGTCGATTTGCCGCTGCCGTTCGCGCCGACCAGCGCCACATATTGTCCTGCCGGTATGTGTAGGTTGATGCCTTTGAGCACCGGCGGGCCGTCGGGATAGGCGAAGTGCAGATCGTGGAGGGCGATGGCGAGGGTATTGGTGGTCAACCTTACGACACCGCCCCACAGCTAAAGTGTCCGGGATAGATGGCGCGTATCCCCATCTCTTGCACTTTGGCAAGGGTGGCATCGACTTGTGCAGGGTCTTCGCAGTCGAAGTGTGGGATGTTCTGCAGGCCTGCGCCGCCCCTTGCCCGGAAGACTGCATCTCCGCTGAAGAGCACACCTTGTTCTGCGTGGTATAGGCCGACCGAGCCGCGTGTGTGTCCCGGCAGCGCGATCACCTCCCAGCGCTGTGTGCCGAGCATGAGCGCGTCGCCCGGCTTGACGGCTTGTGCTTTGGCGATTGGCTGGGTCGGCCACATCCGGAAGACCAGCCCCCAGACCGGTTTGGCCCACCAGGGCGCAGCGTGCTGATAGTAATACGACGCGCGCCAGCTCTTCTTGCCGGTGACGAAGGGCACGCTTTCTTCGGCACAGTAAACCACCGGCGTATAGTCTGCTACGATGCGCGCCAACCAGCCCACGTGGTCGAGGTGCCAATGTGTGAGGAACACCCACTTGGGGCGGCGTGTGCCGAGGGCGGCGGCAAGGCGCGCGTAGCCCTTACCTATACCCGCATCGACCAGCCCGACTGTGCCCTCTTCGTCACAATCTAAGATATACATGTTTGATCTTGAGAAGTGATGCGATACGATGCGTTCGATCTGCATTGTTCTGCTCACCTTTCAGCGTCCCGCTGCTTCGAGCAAGCGCACGAGGTTATCTTGCCGGGCAGCGCGGCTGGGCGGGATGATATAAAGTTCCTCCGGCATCATATCGGGGTTGGTCGTTTCCATCAACAGAGATTGCACAAAAGCAAAGACTGCGTCGTTCTCTAATGCATCGGCCCGCACCGCGAGCGCTACCGGCTGTGCCAGCGCATAGCGGCCTGTGCGGATGCTTGCCTGTCCGGGCAGCATACAGCCCGCGCCAGAATCTACCGCGAGGGGGTGCAGGGTTGCCCGGCGCGCGGCATAGGTGCCGTAATCCATGAAGATCAGGCCCGCCGCCGGTGTGATCGTCTCGCCGGCACAGCGCACGAGTTGTTCTGCCGTGCCGGGCGTATAGTCGAGCCGGACCGCGCCGGCTTCTCCTACCACGGTCGCTGTGAAAAAGTCGAACAAATAGCGGTCGGCTTCTATGCCACACAGGAACATGCCGCGCTCCGGCAGCGTATCCCGGATTTGTTCCCATCCCGTTATGGTGTCCTCGCTTTCGGGCTGCCATGCGCTGCGCAGCTCGTCCAGCGTCAGGCAGTCAACCACATCGTTGCCAGGCGTGGTGAGCATGGTAACGGCCAGATAGCCGATATCCAGGGTGACCAAGTCGGCGGCGCAGTCGGACGGTGCGGCGTCGTCAGGCAGGCGTGGGAACATGGCGATGTCGGCTTCGCCCGCGCAGACTTCCGTCAGCGCCGTCACATCCTCTCCCCGGTCGGTTTGGACCGCGATGTTGACATCGACATCGGCATAGCGCACGTTAAAGGCTTGCGCCACACCAAAGGCAAAGGGGTAGAGCGCCGGGTGGCTGCCGAGCATGACTGTGCCGTCCAGTGTGTCGGGTAGGGCGGCGCCTTGCATCGAGAAGACGCGCCCGGTCGCCACCGCGTCGATGGTCGCCCGGTTGATCTCCATATCTGCGTCGTCGGGCGCGATGATGCCATCCTCCGGTGATACATCGAGCAGCGCGCCGAGATATTCGACGACGGTGCTGTTATCCAGCGCGTCCGCCCGTACATACACATAGAGCGCCTGGGCGAAGGGATAGCGTGCGTCGCGGATGTGCGCCTCGTCGGGCGCGACACAGCCATCACCGGCGTCAACCTCGATCAGCCCGAACCGGTCTGCATTGGGTTCATAGTCCCGATGATAGTCTACAAGGCCGATGGCCGAGGCGTCGAGCAGTGCGCGCACGGCGGCGGCGTCTTCCCCGACCTCGGCTTCTACCAGTTGGTCACCCGGCGTGCCCAGTACTGCGAACATATGGGTGGCTATCGCTTCATCCAATAGGGGGGTGACGACCAAGCGCGTGGCTTCTGCGCCGTCTGTCCATGCCTGCGCGAGTTCGTCAACGGTGAGGCAGGTCGGGAACTCTGTGCCGGGTGCGGCGACCACGACGCGCGCGAGGTATCCGGCCCGCAGCTCGACCCAGTCGATATCGTTTAGGGCACACTGCGCGGCCTCTCTTGGGCTAATGGGGCGTACGGCGGCGTTGATCGTGTTCGGGCCGGCGCAGAATGCGTCAAAGCCTGCGTCGGTGCCGCCGAACGGGTCGCTTAGTTGTATCGCCGGTTTGTCCTCGGCAGCGCGCCGCGCGGCGGGTTCAAGCACGGCGCTGCCGTCTACGATCAGGGCCGAGGCGTCTTCTTGTGCAGCGGCAATGGTAACGGTCATGGCGGCGCAGATCATCAGACCGCCAAGCAAAAATCCGGTTGTACGAGACATAGGTACACCACCTTGTAAACGAAGAAGCGAGCCGCCCCTATTATAGCGCACACAAGAATTGGGCGATGCTGGTCGTAAGGAACGTCGCCCCTACGGAACCGCCATGTGTGGGGGGTAACCCCCATTGTCCCCCGCATGTACGGGGCGCGCACGTGATTGCAGGGCAGCTGCTTACTTTGTCCTCTTAGCCCTTACGCGGCACAGCTTCCACAACAGCCATGCTATCAACCCCATAACCGGCCATACCCACACGAGGTCGCCCGGCCCACCGGCCCCGGTCGTCTGCTCTCTGAGCTTGATCTTTATGACCTTATAGCTTGGGTCCAGCGCGCGTAGGTGATCTTCCGACATATAGGCCGGCTCGATACCATCGAACAGCTTCGCGGCAAAGCCGCTGCGGATCAACACGCGGCGCAGAATCGGCAAGCGTTCGGTCTCGTCTTTGATCTCCTCGGCAATGCCTGCCCACCGGCCATCGGGTAACCAGACTTCGCAGTGTGGGTCTGCCATCAGGTTGCGGTACCAGTGGGTCTTCGCGCCCAAGCCGGCCAAGCAGTACACCGTGTCGCCATCGCGGGCGAAGTTGACCGGCGCCCGCCGCAGCAGGCCGGATTTGTGGCCGGTCGAGACCAACACCATAATGTAGCCGCTTTGGGGTGTGCTGATGATGGGGCCTAGCCCCAGCCGCCACATGAACAACATGAACTTGTTGAGCTGCTTGAACATCGCACGCATCTGTTTAACGTCTTGTTCGGTGCGTTTCATAGCTTATTCCCTCCGCGCCTGTGCATATACCTTATGCGCAGTGTAGCCCACGATAGAGGGTTCTTCCAAAAATTGGTGTGCATCGGCCACACGCTTCTTATGGTCTCTTCGGTGGCGCCGCTTTAGTCGATTTGTCGATGCCTGCCAAACCTTGTATAGTAACGCTCGAACGTTCTAGTAACTGATGGTCATTGGGCATGGCGAACACCAAACGCGCGCCCAAAAGCAAAACCGCCCGCGCAGCAAGCACGACGAAGACTAAGAAGAAGACCTCTGCCGCAAAGGGCAAAGCCAAAGCGCCGCATCCTCTTGCGCGTCTTCGCAGCAGATGGCAGAGCTTCCGGGCTGCCCTTCCGCCCTGGTCTGGCGAGATCGCCGCCGTGCTGCTCATCATCTTCGGCTTGCTATCCTTATTGATCCTGCTGGGGTTGAGCGCAAGCGATGCGTGGTTGGCGATTAGCTGGGGCGACACTCTTCGACAACTTTTTGGCCCTCCCGGTGCTTTGATGGCGGCGGCAGGCATGGCGGCGGTCGGCTTGTTTGTGTTGCTGCCGCGCGTCGGCATCTCCGTGCATGTTTCATGGCATCGAGTCCTTGCCGGAGAGATCGCATTCCTGGCGGGCTTGGCGCTGCTCCACCTCCTCGGTGCACGCCCTGCCGAGGCACGTGCGCTCGCCGACGCGGGACGCGGGGGCGGATATATCGGATGGGTGCTCTCTCAACTGGTTGTCGAAGTGTTCGGTGTGTTGGTCGCTTTCATCACGTGGACGCTGATGTTCGCGATCTCCCTGGCTTGCGCGTTGGGTCTGCGCCGCGCTTGGGTCACAAGAGAGCTTGCCCGGCTCAGCCAGCGTGCGGGTGGTCTGGCAGCACAGGAGGACGGCTCGACCCCGGCCACGTCGCCCACGCCCACAAAGGCCAAGCCGCGTAAGCGGACGTCAAAGAAACCGGCAAAGAAGCGCGCGCCTCACGTCCGGCCCAAACTCAGCGCGCCCGGCCTGCCGGGTGAGCGCCCCTCTATTGTGCCGCGCGGCAAAACCCCCGCCCCGAAGAAGCACAAAGCGGCCAAAGGCGCGGGCTTCACGATCCATGACTACAGCGATGTGCGCAAACTGCGCAAACGCGGCGATCGTCTGCCCCCGCTTGATCTGTTGGTAAACCGCGAACTCGGCGGGCCGGATCATAAAGAGATCACAGGCAACGTGCGCATCATTGAAGAAACCCTCCAAGACTTCGGCATCGATGCTCAGGTGATCGGTGTGAAGGTCGGCCCCACCGTGACGCAATACGCGGTGCAGCCCTTCCGTGCGGTGGAGGACGCGGAGGGCAACCTCCAGATGCAGCGTGTGCGTGTGCGTAAGAT